>JBDTTZ010000295.1:0-9001 GCA_040008015.1 Gemmatimonadota bacterium | reverse complement strand
TGCCCGGCTGCATTGGCGCCTGCGCCGTCATCTGCCCGTGCAGCGGTGAAGTGAGGCCGCCGATTACGAGCAATGCGGCGAGAATGTCCAGCTTTTTCATGACTTGGCTCCCAGAATGATGTGATTGCTGTCCAATGGATGTCTAGCAAAATACATCATGCTGCGCTTGATGTCAATTGTTGGTCTAACAAATTACCTTGACATTAGTTAGACAACTTGCTATGCTTGCGTATGGCAAGCCATGAACCGCCTATCTCCGAAATCCCCCGGCATCCGGTCCGGGTAGTGGCCCACCGGACCGGCCTCTCCCCCCACGTGCTCCGGGCCTGGGAGCGGCGCTACGGGCTGATTGCCCCGACTCGAACTGAGGCCGGCCAGCGGCTCTACTCGGACGCCGATATCGTGCGACTCACAGTGCTCAAGAACCTCGCGGCGGGCGGAGCCCAGATCAGCCAGCTGGCCCGACTGCCCATGGCCGAACTGGAGCGGATGGCCCAGACGGCCGGGCGCGCCACTCCGGAAGCGCAGGGGGAGCCCCGGCATCCTGAGGAATGGCGAGCCGATGCCATGCGCGCGGTTGATGCGATGGACATTGCCGGGCTCCGCCACGGACTCGAACGGGGCGCGGTATCCCTGGGAGTTTCGCGCCTGGTCGAAGAGGTGGTCAGTCCGGTTCTGGTGGCGATCGGAGAGCGATGGCATGCCGGCCGGTTGACGATCGCCCAGGAACACCAGGCCTCGGGTGCGGTGCGGCAGGTTCTGGGGTGGTTACGGGAATTGGCGGAGACCCGGGAGGCTGCCCCCGGCCTGGTGGTAGGGACTCCCCCGGGCCAGATCCATGAGGGCGGCGCGCTGATGGCCGCCGCGATCGCGGCCAGCGAGGGATGGCAAGTGACTTACCTCGGCGCCGACCTGCCGGTTACGGAGTTCGCGGAGACCGCGCGCCGGACCACGGCCCGCGCCGTGGCCCTCAGCATCATTCATCCGGGCAATGATTCCGAGATGGGCGGGCACCTCCGGTCCCTCGGCCGGTCGCTTCCGGCCGGCGTGGCCCTGCTGGTGGGAGGAGCCGCGGCTGCCGCCTATGCCGAGGCGATCGCGAGCGCGAAGGGGAAACTGCTGAGCGACCTCTCCGGTCTTCGTGGCGCCCTGCGCGACCTCACTCTCCAGGCTGTGGCACCCGAGTGAACCAGCCTCCCCGGGTCCTGCTCACCGGCGCGACCGGCTACATCGGTGGCCGGCTCCTCGCCGCCCTCGAGGCGGAAGGCCGTTCCCTTCGCTGCATGGCCCGCCGCCCGGAAAACCTCCGGGCCCGGGTATCACCATCCACTGAGGTGGTGAGCGGCGACGTGTTCGATCCGGGCTCGCTCACGGCGGCGATGGCCAACGTGGATACCGCGTTCTACCTGGTCCACTCGATGGATTCGGCCGGGTCGTTCGAGGACACCGATAGAACCGCGGCGCGCAACTTCGCCGGGGCCGCGCGCGCGGCCGGGGTGCGCCGGATCGTGTACCTGGGCGGCCTCGGACACGGCGACTCCCTATCCACTCACCTCGACAGCCGCCAGGAAGTAGGCCGGATCCTGCGGGACGAGGGCGTCCCCACTATCGAGCTGCGCGCCGCGATCGTCATCGGCTCCGGCAGCATTTCATTCGAGATGATCCGGGCCCTGGTAGAGATCCTGCCCGTCATGATCACGCCCCGTTGGGTGGCCACCCTGACCCAGCCGATCGGGATCGAGGATGTGATCGCCTACCTGGTCGAGTCGCTCGATCTCCAGGCCACAGGCAGCGCGGTGTACGAGATCGGCGGACCGGACCGGGTCTCTTACGGTGATCTCATGCGGGAGTACGCCCGGCAGCGGGGGCTCCGCCGGCGCTTCATCTCGGTGCCGGTGCTCACCCCCCGGCTCTCCAGTCTCTGGCTCGGGCTGGTCACGCCGGTGTATGCCCGGGTGGGTAGAGCGCTGGTGGAAAGTCTGCGCAACGAGACGGTGGTGCGGGACCCCGCCGCGCAAGGCGCCTTCAAGGTGAAACCGCGGGGAATGGCGGAGGCTATGGCGCGCGCCCTGGTCAACGAGGACCAGTCTTTTGCGGCCACCCGGTGGTCCGACGCGTTCACCGCGGCGGGCCGGCGCCCGGCGTGGGGCGGCGCCCGGTTCGGGACCCGGCTGGTGGATTCCCGGTCGATCGACGTGGCCTGTTCCCCGGCAAACGCGTTCGCGCCAATCCGTCGCATCGGTGGGGCGACCGGCTGGTATCACGCAACCCTGCTCTGGAGATTGCGGGGATTTCTTGATCTGCTGGTAGGAGGACCGGGGATGCGGCGGGGCCGGCGCGACCCGGAACACCTGGTGCCGGGCGATACGCTTGATTTCTGGCGGGTGGAAGCGATCGAGCCCGACCGGCTGCTTCGCCTCGCGGCCGAGATGCGGTTGCCGGGACGGGCCTGGCTCCAGTACGAGGTCGACCCCAGCGGGGACGGCAGCACCATCCGGCAGACCGCGATCTTCGATCCCGCCGGTTTGTTCGGCCAGATCTACTGGTACCTGCTCTGGCCGGTGCACCAGGTGGTTTTCGGCGGGACGCTGCGGGCCCTGGCCCGCGCGGCCCAATCATGAGCGCGGCCCGGGGAGGAGACGCTATCCGGCTGCCGAGGACCTGGGGGGTGACCATCCTGAGCCTGGGACTGGTCTCCGCCGCATCCGCGCAGAACGGAAACCTGAATCCGGTACAGAGCGTCCCCGCCGTGGATCTCACCCGCTATGCCGGCCGCTGGCACGAGATCGCCCGGTTCCCCAATCGTTTTCAGAAGGCTTGCGCCAGAGAGACGATCGCCGACTACACCGTCCGCCCGGACGGCGAACTCGACGTGGTCAATAGCTGCCTGCGCGCCGACAGCGTACGCAAGCAGGCGCGTGGCGCGCCCGGCTGGCCCGGCGCAGGGCCAGGGGCGCGGACTCCGTGGGACATGGCAATCTGCAGCCCGGGTCGGGCATCGAAGCGGTCCAGCTTCTGGGCTACCGGATCGAGCTGGCCGTCAAGCTGGGTCGCGGCGCCGAGGCGCGCGCGTGGCTGGACTCGCTGGCGGCGCTGGATGTAGCCTCGAACACCAACATGATCGCGATTCTCGGCAGCCTGGTGGGACGTACCGGTCGGCTGGCCGCCCTGGTGGAGTCGTTCACCCGGACATCGCCGGCCTGGGTGGCGGTATTTCGTCGAGCTGACGAAAGCCCTGACCGGCGCGCCGTCTGATAGTCTGTTTGACGCCGAGGCGGCGTTTTCAGGCAATGCGCTCCCGAGTGGCCTTGCCCGTACGGTGGCGGCAATGACGCCGACCCTGCTCTGGGCCGACTTCATAGCGCGGCCGGGGTGCGCCGGCCCGCGACCGATACCACGAGCGGCGATCCCCCGCGCGACCGGCTCGCCAGCATGGGGATGTGACTGCTATTTGCTCGCCAAATCCGCCATCCACACATCGCTCTCCAATTCGCCCACGGTGAGGTACAGACGATCCTCGAACCGCGCGAATCCGTAACGGTGCCAGGGTCGCGTGGGGTCGTCGAACCGCACCACAACATGGGGCGTGCCGCCCGCGGTGGGGATCGCCGCGATGATGGTGCCGGCCGAATCAGAGTCGATGTAGTAGAGGCTGCGACCGTCGGCCGACCAGGCCGGAATCTGCAGGATCCCACCGACCCCCCGCCCTTCCACCAGCCTGCGCACTGGGTCACCGGTCGGCGTGACCAGCCAGAGGCCATCCGGGGTGAGCTCCGCGGCCAACCGGCCGTCGGGTGAGAAGACCACGTAGATGCACGGCGAACTGCCCCAGGGCGCCGGCGGCGCCCACGCGCCGGCCGCCGAGCGACGAATGATGCGGCACTGCTCCGCCGGCGTGTACAGGTTCGTCCCCACGATCACCGCCCGGCTGTCGGGAGTCCAGGTCCGGTTGCGATCGTCCTGGTCGGACTCGGCCACCGGCGACCCCGTACCCCCGGTGGCCGCGACCACGTAGATCTGGCGGTGGCCGTTCCGAAAGGTATGGAAGCTGATTTCCTTGCCATCCGGCGACCACCGGGGCCAGTAGCCTTCGAGCACTCCATGGGTGACCTGTTCCGGCTCGGTGCTGCCGTCCAACGGTATCCGGAAGACCTGAAAGCGGCCCCCGCGATCCGACGCAAAGGCGATCCAGCGGCCGTCGGGAGAGATGTCGAACATGTCGATGACCTGGTTCCCGCTGGTGATGGCGCGGGCCTGGGACCATTGAGTTGACGTCCCGGTGGCGGGAATGGGTAGGGTCCAGATGTTCGACTTCTCCGAGAACCCGGCGTAGACCAGCCGGGTGCCGGCGGCCGAGAGGGCGATGGAGATCGCGTTGAGGCCGGTGGTGAGCCGGCGCGGCGGTGTGGCCGCGCTCCCATCCGATTTCAATCGCACCGCGTACACGTCCCGTCCCCCGTCCCGGCTGGAGAGAAACATCAGGGTCCCATCCGTCCGCCACACCGGGCTCAGGTTGCCGGAGCTGTCGTCGGTGACTCGCCGGGGCGCGCCACCGGCCGCGGGAACGATCACGATCGAGCTCTGGGCGACATTCCCCAGCGACCCGGGTGTGACCGACGGACTGTTCCCCATGACGCACGCGATCCGATTGCCATCGGTCGCCCAGGCACAGGAGTGGAGTTGGGGTGCGGTGGTAATGGTGCGTGGCTTTCCTCCTTCCACCGGCACCGCGTACAGGGTGTCGCTGGTGATGAACCCGATCTCCTTGCCATCGGGTGACCAGGGACCGCCGAACAGGAGCTCGCCGGACCGCGGGACCAGCAGGCGAGGCGTGCCGCCCAGCGCGGGGACTGTTTCGATGCCCCGGACCGAGGTATAGGTCAGTTGCTTCCCATCGGGGGACCAGAAGGGATAGATCTGCGCTCCGGGAAAGCCGTGCGCCACTTCGATCAGGTTGCCTCCGCCGACCTGGCGGACGTAAAGCCGGGAGTTGGGACCGCCGGTGTAGGCGACCAGGTCTCCATCCGGAGAGATGGCGGGGTAGATCTCGAGTCCCGGCGACAGGGTAACCTGGGAGCGGCGGCCCAACTCAAGATCGGGTGCGCGGGGTCGCGAGAGCCGCGATGCGACGAGAGTGATGACGCCGATTCCAAACGCGACGCCCAGGAGGAAGACCCAGCGCGAAGCCCGGGGCCGAGTCGAGGACCTTGCCGAAACGGTGCTTGCCGCCGTCGGGGGAATCACCAGGAGCCGCTCGTGCAGATCGGATCCGCTCTGCCACCGGTCAGCCGGCAGCTTCTCCAGGCACTTCATGATGACGGATTCAAGGGCGGCCGGCACGGCCGAGCGCCGGGTGCTCAACGCCGGAGGCGACTGGGTAATCTGCGCGGCGAGAATCTCCTGCGGGGAGTTGCCCTGGAACGGCGGCCCCGCCAGCATCTCGTAACCCAGGAGGCCGAGGGCGTAGATGTCTACCCGGTGATCGAGATTGGGATCCGCCAGCGCCTGCTCCGGCGCCATGTAGGCCGGCGTCCCCACCGACATCCCGGTCTCGGTGAGATGCTGCCCATCGCCCGCCTCGCTCACCGCCTTGGCCACCCCGAAATCCATCACCAGCGCGTGGCGGCCGGAGAGCAGCACGTTGTCCGGCTTGATGTCGCGATGGACGACTCCCTGCCCGTGGGCGTAAGCCAGGGCGTCGGCGACCTCGGTCAGGATCCGGAGCGCGTCTTCCACCGGGAGTTCGCCCCGCTGGAGCCGGTCGCGCAACGACTCCCCATCCACGAACGGCATGACGTAATAGAGGAAGGAGTGAGGTCCTTCGCTTCGCTCAGGACGCTCTACGAGCGCTTCGCCGGAATCGAGCAGCGGCAGGATGTGGGGGTGCTGGAGTTGGGCCGCGACGTGGATTTCCCGGAAGAACCGGTCACTGCCCAGGCTGGCCGCCAGCAGCGGCCGCAGCACCTTCACCGCAACCCGGCGGCGGTGCTTCAAGTCTTCGGCAAGGTACACCGTGGCCATGCCGCCGCTGCCCAGCTCACGGATGAGCTGATAGCGGGAAGCCAGCGCGTCTTTCAGGCGATCGAACTCGGCCGACATGGGGCCTGGGGTGGGGGTGGGGTGGAATCTGGGTACGGCGTGGGTTGGAGGGAAGGCGGTCAGGCGGTCACGGAAGTTGCTGCCCGCTGCCCCGCCGCCCCGCTGCCCCGCTGCCCCGCTGATCGGGAATGGAGAGGGGACAGGGGAGAGGGTGGGAAGGGGGACAGGGGGTCAGTGCCGCAATTCAATAGGCCATTTGCCCCTGGCGGGGCAGGCGCGCGCACCGATCCGCTGCATGAGCGTCGCGAAACGGGGATCGGACTTGAGCGGGTCGTAGAGGGGATCACAAGGAATGCTGCTCAGACCCAGGAGCGGCTCTCGTGCAGCTATTGCCCGCTCCAATGCCGTCATCGCCGCGTCGTACTCGCCGAACGCGAGATCCCCGATCATCCGATGGTAGTTGGGTGAGTTGCCACCGGCCTCCCGGTCTACCAAGGCGCGTTGCTGGGCCGCGTCATTCCACCGGCCGGCCGCCGCATAGCCGAAGACGAGATTGCTTCGGCCATTGAAGATTGCCGGATTCAGCCTGAACGCCGTCTCGAATGCTGCCACGGCGCTATCGGGCATGCCGTGGAACGCAAAGTAGAATCCGAGTGCCTGGAGCATGAGAATGTTCTTGGGATCGAGATCGAGTGCTGCCTTTCCCTCCGCGATCGCTGCGTCGTACTGTCTCGACATGAAAAGGAGGTAGGAGAGGACGCCGAGCGCGCTTCCGGACAGTGGATCCTGGTCGCGCGCCCGCCGCAGCTGCTGGAGCCCTTCCTCGACCCGTCCGATCTGGGCCAGCCCGAGGCCGTATGGCGTAACGACGTCGACATTACTGGAGTCTATCAGGTAAGCCTTCTCGAGCGGACTGACCGCCTCGGCGAAGCGCATGTCGTTCGTCAAAATGAAGGATTCGGCGACGTATGCTTCCGCCACGGTCGAGTCGAGCGCCAAGGCTCTTTGAGCGCTCACCCGCGCCAGCCCATTCATGGAATTGACAGATACAAGGCCGAGCACGGGCGCGTTCGCGTACGTCATGGCGAGGTAGCCGTGGGCCCGTGCGAAGCGTGGATCTCTGGCAATGGCGTCGCGAAAGAGACCGCCGGCCGCGGCGAAATCGACTTGGTCATACGCGTGCCGGCCGCGCAGGAAAAGGTCATACGCTTCGATATCGGTGGTCCCGCGCGCCGCGCGCGGTGGGTGCCGGTCGGTGCTCAGGTCCGTCCGACCCGGGCGGAGTTTGTCGGTGATCGCCCGGACAATCGTGTCTTGAATCCCTATCAGTTCGCCGGGTTGACCTTCGAAGGTACCACTCCAGAGCGCGTTGCCGTCGGATACCCGTACCAATTCCGCCGCGACGTGAAGCCGCGAGCTCGATCGGCTCACGGTTCCCTGGATCACAGCGCCTACCCCGAGTTTCGTCCCGACCTCGCGCACGTCATGGCCCTTCAATTGACGTGACGAGCTTCGCGCTTTCACCGTGAGCTGTGGTATCGCGTTCAAGGCGTCGCGCACCTGGTCCGTGATCCCGTCCTCGAGATAGTCGAATGTCGTGTCCCCGCTGGTGTTCTCGAACGGCAGCACCGCAATTGAGCGGATCTCACCGTCACCCGATGCCTTCGCGCGAGTGCGCCACCAGACCCCGAGGGCGAGGAAACCTAGCGCCAATCCGGCGAAGCCGGCGGCAACCCGCATTCGGCGAGCGCGTGCGGCGTGAGCGCCCACCGCCGTCGCGGCCAATGGCCCGGGTCCCTTGCTGTCCGCCCGGCCGATCGCCTCGATGAAGCCGGATACGGTGCGAAAGCGGTCCGCCGGAGCCCGGGCCAGCGCTCGCATGATCGCTGCCTCGACGGCCGGGGGTGCCATCTCCCGCACCGCGCGTAACGAGGGGACCGGGTCGGTGAACCGCCGGGCCAGGATCGCCTGCGCGGTGGGGCCGGTATACGGCGGGTCCCCCGCCAGCATTTCGTAGAGCACACAGCCGAGGCTGTAGAGGTCGCTCCGGCCATCAATGTCCTGGCTCGCGGTCGCCTGCTCGGGACTCATGTACTGCGGCGTGCCGATTCCCACTCCGGTCTGGGTGAGCGTTCCACCGGAGGCCGCGCTGATCGCCTTGGCGATCCCGAAGTCCGCCACCTGGGCATGGCCGCTCTCCAGCAGGATGTTTTCCGGCTTGATGTCCCGGTGAACCACGCCCCGGCTGTGGGCGTAGCCGAGCGCGTCGCCCACCTCCCGCGCGATCTGCAGTGCGTCGTCCAGGGGAAGCTGCTTCTCGCGATCGAGCCGGTCGCGGAGCGACTCGCCTTCGACGAAGGGCATGATGTAGTAGAGCAGGCCGTCGGCCTCACCCGAATCGTACAACGGCAGGATGTTGGGATGGCGGAGGCTCGCGGTGGTTTCGATCTCGCGGAGGAATCGTTCGGCCCCGATCGCGGCGGCGAGCTCGGGCTTCAGGACCTTGATAGCCACCTGGCGGCGGTGCTTGAGGTCCTCCGCGAGATATACGGTGGCCATGCCACCCTGGCCCAGCTCTCGCACGATGCGGTAGCGGTCCGAGAGGGCGGCGTGAAGACGTGACGCTATGTCAGTCAGCGGGACTCGGTCTTAGAGACAGCCGAAGGATAGGGCTTCCGCCCCGCGGCGCCAGAGCGGTTCCCTGGATCGCTGAGAAATGGCTTTCAGCCCGTCCAGGGGTTAGTCCCTCCCCCAACTCCCCCGCCCGGCTACCCCGCTCCCCGCTGCCGCATCATCGCTTCCACCGCGGCGACTTCGCGAGGCGCTCCCTTCGACAGCCATTCCAGCCCGCTCTCCGTCAACGCGTAGTCGTCTTCGATCCTCACGCCGATTCCTTTATACCGCTCGAAGGCCGAGCCGATCTTTGCCTTCATCGCCCGATTCCGCGGCTGCCCCGCTGCCC
>JBDTTZ010000294.1:0-1520 GCA_040008015.1 Gemmatimonadota bacterium | reverse complement strand
TACGCGGTCCACAGCTGGTCCAGCTTCCAGGTCCCGCCGGTCACCGAGATTGTCCGCATGCCCAATCACCAGACGGTGCGGGTGCTGGTGGACAACGCCGCCCTCAAGGCGCGGGTGGCCCAGCTCCGCCGGGGAACGGTTCGATTCTTCCGGGTGACCGCCGCACCGGGCGTGGAGCTCGACGGCTACGCCATGTTTCCTCCGGACATGGACAGCACGCGCAAGTATCCGGTCCTGTTCAATGTCTACGGCGAGCCGGCCGGCGTTACGGTGACCGATTCCTGGGGATACAACGAATATCTCTGGCACCTGATGCTCACCCAGCAGGGCTACATCGTCGCCTCGCTGGATAACCGCGGGACCCCGCAGCCCCGGGGTCGGGCCTGGCGCAAGGTGGTCTATCGCAAGATCGGGGTGATCGCCTCGGAGGACCAGGCCGCCGGCGCCAGTGCCATCGGGCGCTGGCCCATGGTGGACTCAACCAGGATCGGGGTGTGGGGCTGGAGCGGTGGCGGATCGATGACGCTGAACCTGATGTTCCGCCATCCTGAGGTGTACAGCACCGGCATGTCGGTGGCACCGGTGCCGGACATGCACCTGTACGACACGATCTACCAGGAACGGTACATGGGCCTGCCGCAGGACAACGAAGATGACTACAAGCAGGGCTCGCCGCTCACCTTTGCCGACCGGCTCCGGGGGAACCTGCTGGTGGTCCACGGCAGCGGGGACGACAACGTGCACTACCAGGGCACCGAGCGGCTGGTCAACGCGCTGGTGGCGGCCAACCGGCCGTTCACCATGATGGTCTACCCCAACCGCACCCACGGCATCTTCGAGGGCGAGGGCACGACGCTGCATCTGTACAACCTGTTAACCCGCTACCTGGAGACCAACCTGCCGGCCGGGCCAGCGATGCGTCCCGCGGGGACTCAGTAGGGGCGCACAGCTGCGCCCCTACTCGGCGAAACCTCAGCGTTCTCTGCGCCTCGGCGGTGTGCTGTTGCGGAGTTGGAATCCGGTACGAGTTCAGATCCCCAGCTGGACTTTCTTGCTCTCGGGACGTTCCAGTGCCCTCTTGTAGACGATGGCCGCCGCCGCCGCGTCCTGGAGTGCCGTGCCGGTGCTGTCGAACACGATGATCTCCTCCCGGGTGCTTCGCCCCGGGTGTTTTCCCGCCACCACGGCTCCCAGGTCCGCCGCCACCTGCTCGGCCGACATCACTCCGGCCACGATCGCGTGGTGCAGGTCGCCGACCGTTCGGCATTGATCGAGGTTGTCTACCACGACGGTTGATTGACCCATCAGCGCCGGGTCAATCTCCTGCTTCTCCGGGTTGTCCGCCCCCACCGCCGCCACGAAGGCTCCCGGCCGCACCTGCTTCGGTCCCAGGAAATGCTGTTTAGCCGGCGTGCAGGTCACGATGATCTGGCTGGCCACGGTGGCCGTCGCCAGCTGGGCGGCTGCGCGCACCGGAATCCCCAGCTTCTGGCCCATGTCCCGGGCAAACATGTCCGCGC
>JBDTTZ010000293.1:0-4760 GCA_040008015.1 Gemmatimonadota bacterium | reverse complement strand
TAATGGCTAATGGCTAATGGCTAATGGCTAATGGCTAATGGCTAATGGCTAATGGGCTCCGAGGATAGCCGCGGTCCCAATCCTTGTCCACCGCACGCGTCCCGGCACGAGCCATTGGTGATTAGCGGTTGGATTCTTGCCTGGACCGATTTTCCCAGGCCTGGGCGATTTCCGCGGCGATCGTGTCGGGCGCCCTGGTCGAATCCAGCGTCAGCACGTCTCCCGACAACTGGTGGCGGAACCAGGTCTCCTGTCGCTTGGCGTATTGACGGGTGCTGGTGGCAATCGCGCCGGCCACCTGGTCGCGGGCTATGCGGCCCTGGAGATAGTCCACCGCCTCCCGCATCCCGATCGCGTCGAGGCCGGGGGCGTTTTCCGGGAGCCCTTCGGACAGCACCGCCGCGACTTCCTCGATAACACCGCGCTCGACCATTTGTTCCGCCCGGCGCAGGATGCGCTGGTGCAGGACCGGCCGCGGCACCGTCAGGACGACAAACCACGGATCGATGGCGCCGCCGGTGCGGGCGGCCTGTTGCCAATGAGAGAGGGGGCGGCCGGTGAGCAGGGCGACCTCGATGGTGCGGGCCGCCCGCTGCTTGCCCCCACCACGATAGCCGGGATCCAGCCGGCCGGCCCAGCGGATGAGCTCGGCATTCTCCAGGGTCGCGGTCCAGCTCCGCAGCACGTCTCGCAGCGCCGGATCCATGGCCGGTTCCGCAAAGAGACCTTCCGCGAGGGCCCGGATGTAGAGGCCGGTTCCCCCGACGACGACGGCCAGCTTGCCCCCGGTGCGCACGCCGCGGATCCAGCGCGCGGCATCCCGGGCGAAGCGTCCCGCGCTGTACCGTTCGCCAGGGCGAATCAGGTCGAGGCCGTAATGCCGGACTTTGACCTGTTCCTTCCGGGTCGGCTTGGCGGTGCCGATGTCCAGGTTCTTGTAGACCTGCCGGCTGTCGGCGGAGATGATCTCGTGCCGCCAGTGCGCGGCGAGGGCGATCGCGACGGCGGTCTTGCCGACCGCGGTGGGACCTACGATGACGGGGACCTGTTTACTCTCAGCGCCGGCCAAATCGGCGCTCCAGTTCCTCCCTGGGCAGTTGCACCATCGTTGACCGGCCATGCACGTCATGGGGCGGGAGCGTGCAGCTCATCAGCCGGATGATCAGCTCCCGCATCTCCCGGGCATCGAGCCGCTCGCCGGCCTTGACCGCCGCGCGACAGGCGTAGGTCGCGGCGAAACGCTCCAGCGGATTGGCCCAGCCGCCGAAGCGGCCCCGGGCAAGGTCGGCCACCATTTCCCTGAAGCAGTGGATGGCGTCGAACCGCGGATGCGGATTCGGCGCCGTCTGCAGCACGACGGTACGGCCGCCGAAGCCGGCGACCTCGAATCCGATCATTCCCAGGGCATCGCGATGGGCCTCGATGACGTCATGCTCCTCGTCGGTCAATTCGAGGGTCGCCGGCAGCAGCAGCCGCTGGGCTGCGGCAGGAATACCGGTGAGCGACGCCATCGTCGCCTCGAAAAGAACCCGCTCGTGGGCCGAGTGCTGGTCCACGATGACCCAAGCATCGGGTACTTCGTACACGATGTAGGTATTGAAGAGCTGAACCAGGGTCTCGAGGGCCGGGAGATCCGGCTCGGGGGCCGTGGTAACGGCGGGGCCGTCTTCCTGCGGGCGGAACAGATCGCTGAGATCTCCCCGCACCACGTTCCCCTCTCCCATTCGGGGAGAGGGGCCAGCGGAGAGGGATGGTCGCCAATCCCCGATCGGCGCCGCCGAGACCAGGGAACCAAGGGCATCGCGCACTGCCTCTTCCACCACGCGCTCGACACCGATGCGGTCGCGAAACCGGACTTCGAGTTTGGCAGGATGCACGTTGACATCCACGTCCTCGACCGGCGCTTCCAGCATGATGAACACCGAGGGACGGTCGCCCGGCGCGATGGCGGAGCGGTATCCCGCTTCGGCGGCCCGGACAAGGAACGGATCACGGAAGGGACGGTTGTTGACGAATAGCTGGGTGCGCCGCCCAGTTGGCTGCGCATCGCCGGGCCGCTGAATGAACCCGCCCACCCGGAAACTGCCTGAAGCGTAGGCGACCGGAACCAGCGTGCCGGCGAGATCCCGGCCCCACACTCCCGCCAGCCGCTCGGGGAGCGTTTCGCCCGGCGGGACGTTGAGCCGGCTCCGGCCGTCGAGCAACAGCTCGAGCCCCGCTTCGGGGTGGGCCAGGGCCAGGGTGGCGACCGCGTCATAGGCGGCGCGGGCTTCGCTGGAGACGGAACGCAGGAATTTCCGCCGGGCCGGAGTGTTGAAGAAGAGGGTGCGCACCGACACCGTGGTGCCATGCTGTCGCGCCGTCGCTTCAACCCGGTCCATCCGGCCGCCATTCACGACCAGGTGGGTCGCTTCGGCATTGTCTTCCGCCGTGGTAAGCTCGAAGCGGCTGATCGAGGCGATGGAGGGCAACGCCTCGCCGCGGAACCCGAAGGTGCGAACCCCGACCAGGTCCGACGCGGTCGTGATCTTGCTCGTGGCATGGCGATCCAGGGCGAGCACCGCGTCTTCCTTGCCCATGCCCCACCCGTCGTCGCTCACGTCGATCAGAGTCTTGCCGCCATTCTCCAGCTCGATCCGGATCCGGGTGGCCCCGGCGTCCAGCGCATTCTCCACCAGCTCCTTGACCACCGACGCCGGCCGTTCCACCACCTCACCGGCGGCGATCTGGTCAGCAACAGCATCTGGGAGAATCGCAATGCGCCTGGGCATGTCAGGAAGATAAACCAACAGCTACCACAGAGGCACAGAGACACAGAGAAGAGAATTGATTCATGACCCCGTGCTGTCGAACTGACCTGTTTTATCTCGAAAACCTGGTAGGTGGACGGCAATCTCTGTGACTTTGTGACTCTGTGGTTGCGGTCCCGTTCACAATGGTTCGACAACGTCGCGCGGCAGCCAGCCGACCTGCCCGTTTGATGCCCGCACCTTCGTCCAGTTGCCGGCGCTGGTAATGAGCGAGACCACGCTGCCGACCTGGACCGGGAGCACGGCGGGCGCCAGCTCATGAGGCGAGACGGCCATCGAGTGATCGACCGTGATGATCGCGAGCGGCCGCTGGTACCAGCGCGAGAGCAAGCCGGCAGCCGTCCCGACCACCAGGGCCGCGGCCACCACGATAGCCCAGCGCTGCCGGCCCCGGCTCAGCGCAAAGCCGATCCAACCTGCCAGCCACAGCACGATCGCCGCGATCCACAGTTCCTCCGGCGTGACCGGCGGAGACCAGAGGGCGCGGGAGGACCGCGAATCCGGCGTCGGCACCAGGGCCAGCGCGCGCCGGATCGCCGGGTCGCGCGGCGCCAGCCGCCGGGCCCGGGTCCACGCTGCCAGAGCCTGGCCGGCGTCACCCATGCGAAACTCGGCAGCCCCCAGGTTGAACCAGTGCGCCGCCACATCGGGCTCGACCCGGGCACGATCGGCGAAGGCCGAGGCGGCCTGGATCAACGCACCGCGATCGTAGAGCTGCTCGGGCGTCAACGTCTGGGCACCCGCCCGACCCGCGACCAGGAGGAGCAGAGCCACCGGGATTGCCACGCTGATCGATCGGCGCACCCGCTCGGCGCGGCCGGGACCCTTCAGCCGGGGAAGCAAGGCCGCCGCTTCCGCCAGCACCTGGCTCTTCGCGGAATCACGCGACGGTCCGTAGCGGAAGCGGCGCAGGTGCTCGTGGACCAGAACCGCCTGTCTCGCGATATCGGACTCGACACCCACCGAGCGCAGCGCGCTTTCCAGTCGCTCGCCTTCCAGCTCATTCAGCCGGGGGACCAGCTCTCCCAGCGCGGCGGACAGCTCCGCCTCCACGTTCGCGGTCGGGTCCCGGTTCTTTGCCGCCAATGCGCGCCGCCTCGTGCGTCTCAGGGGAATGAATCGCAACAGCGCGAGGAGCGGTGGTCCGATCACCAGGAGGACGAGTGCCCATGCGGGCGCCTGGGCCAATACCCGCCGGGCCGGAGCCGGCCGGCTTCGAAGCTGGAGCGGCGCCGGCGAAACGCGCGAGACGGCGGCAGACTTGCCCGGTGCAACCAGGTAAGTCAGCGCCGGCGAGTGCGATTCGGTAAAAGCGCCGGTGGTGGGATCGAAGTACTGATAGGTGAGCGCGGGAAGCCCGGCGGTCCGCGCCGAGTCGGGAATCACCAGGTATCGAAACGTCTTGGTCCCGCCCAGTTTGCCTTCCGTGACATCGATGTGGTCCGACACCCGCTCGGTGTAGGCGCGCAGATGCTGGGGCCAGGTGATCTCCGGAGCGGGCCACAGCGCGATATTGCCTTCCCCCCGGAGCAGCACGTCCATGGTGAATGGCTCACCGGCCCGGCCCGAGCGCGGATTCAGCACCCGGTCCAGCGTGATCCCCCGGCCCACGCTGCCGCTGAAGTCGCTGGGCCGGCTCGCCGGCAGCGGCTTCACCTCGATCACGCGGGGATCACTCTTCACCGCGTAGCGCTCCTCCTGGCTGAAAAACTGGAACGCCAGGGGAACGCTGTAGTGGAGCGTGGCCGCCGGGACCGTGAGTTTTCCCGGAGTGAGCGGGAACACGATCTGGTGCACCACGAAGAGATCGAACCAGCGGCCATCCACCTGTCGGCTGGCGGCAATGCCGGTCGGAGCCCGCTGGGGGTAGGAGTACACCCCATCGATCGAAGGCGTCTGCACCGTGGGCGGCCGCCGCAGCTGGAGCCGCAGCTCGCGCGGGAACCAGGC
>JBDTTZ010000292.1:0-3140 GCA_040008015.1 Gemmatimonadota bacterium | reverse complement strand
GCTGGTCCGGGTGGATTCGATCGTGGTGCGGCGGCGGGAAGGCGGCTTGAGCGAGATCACCGCGATCGTTGCCAACAAGCGGCTGGCGCCGACCCATACCCAGCAGGACGTGGAGAACCGGATCACCCGCCCCGACTACGTCACCCTGAGCGGCGGCGAGGTGGTGGCGGGCTTCCTGGTGGATGATCCGTGGCAGAACCTCGCGCGGGAGCAGCGGCTGCACCCCGCCCGGCTCGACGTGCCCAACATTCCGGGGATGGGAACCGTGACGGTGCGATGGCTGGTACGGGGAAGCGGGCCGTTCACGGTGACGGCGAGCTCAGCCAAGGGCGGAGTGCATTCGGCGACCATACGGTAGGGGCGCACAGCTGTGCGCCCCTACAAATCGATAATCGCCAATCAGCATTCGCCCAAGCGAGTGCAAGATTGACGATTTATGATTGACGATCATCGATTGTACTGCTATGTGGCGGCAGACTCGCCGGCCGGTAGTCGGAACGCGTTGGAGCGTTCCGCAACCGGCGATCTGCCATGGCGCTATCGGGTAAAGGTCCCGATCGGAATCTTGGTATTGGCGTTTCCGGTCACCAGGGTACCGCTGAACACCTGGGGCTGCTGGCCGGCCACCACCACGGTGACGGTGTAGTTGCTCTGCGGCTGGCTGCAGGCGGACCAGTACACCAGGTCCACGCTGTAGGTCCCGGTGGGCGCACTGCCGACCGGCCACACCACGTTTTCGTTGTTCACGTGGTCGATGGTGCACGCTGCGTTGGAGTCGAGGTCCAGGTTCCCGCCGCTGGCCGACGTCTTGTGGGCGAAGTAGATCTCCTCTCCCGACGGATCGGTCACGTGGAGGTCCACGTCAGTCGGGGCATCCCACGCCACGCTCACCTGCACGTCACCCGAACCCACCCGCAGCAGGTTGATGCTCTGCGTCAGCGAGGGTCCCATGGGGCCGCCGGTCGCGCCGGCGCCGTAGACAAAGCCCATCGCCGCCTGGGGCGCATCGGGGCTCATGTTGAGCACGATATCGACCGAGGTGACCGGGGCCGGCAAGTCGAGCTGGTAAAAACCATCGAAGAAGGTGAGCGACACGATCACCCGGCTGAATGGCGTTGCCGAGGCCACCGTCGCGCGGAGGCTTCCGCCGTTGATCGCCGTCGGCACGCCCTGCACCGTGATCGTGGGGCCGGAGCCATCGGATGGACGGTTGCCGGCGGCCAGGGTGCCGGTCACCGTACCATCGACCGTCACCACACCGGTAATCAGATCGCTGATCTGACCGAAGGAATTTTCCTTCAGAGCGGAATCGCAGCCCACCGCCGCGAGAGCCAGCGTGACGGGCAGAACTCGGCGGCTCAAGCCGCGGATCAGGTTCAACACTCGCACGGTCATCTCCTAGGGCAGACTGAGGGTGGAACGGCCAGGGACGCTTGCTGACTTGGCAACGTATGTGCCGAAGTGAGACCAGCCAGAAAACGGAAGCGTATCTCTTTATAGGAGATACGCTTGGATGATGTGTGCAATAAACTGCGTTAGCCGATGAATTCTTGACGTCTCCCAGGGAGCCCCGTCCTTTGCAACCGCCTGCCTGCTCCGCGTCAGCGTTCCGGCGTGGTGATCCGGATGTCTCCTCCAAAGCTGGTGAGATTCATTTTTGCGCTCCCGTCGCCTTGTTTTCCGGCATAGCGGCGCCGGCTTTCGGTCGGGTTCAGCACGACACTGGAATGCAGGTCGTCGCGGCTGCTGGCATGGACGTCGAACTCGATGCCGGCATTCCGGGGGAGCGACACGGCGATCGCGCCGGACCAGGACAACAGCTCATACGCCCCGCGGCGCTGGATCGCCCCATCAAACTGGACGTCGCCGCTCAGCGTCCCGGCATACACCTGGGGAGCATCGATGTGGGTGAACGTGAGATCGCCGCTGATCGACGCCGCGTCCACCACCGGTCCCCGGATGTCGGTCATCGTGACATCGCCCGCGATGCTGTAGCCTTCCGCCGGCCCCCGCAGCCCGGTGACCGTGACATCGTCCGTTATGGTCTCACCAATGAACCGGATACCGGCGGGCACCTTCACGACATAATCAACCCGGGTATCGTTTTCCTCCCGGTCGGTACGGTGCCGGTGCGCCACCTCGCAGGCATCCCGGGCGGGGCCCCGGTCCTGGTCATTCTCCCAGCGGGAGCCCGGATAAATCGCGCAGATGAGCACCCGGTTGCTGTCCTGGAATACCCGGATCGTCACGTTCTCGGGAAGTCCGTGGTGCCCCCGGGTCTTGCTCGCCACTACGCTGATCTCGCGACCCGAGGCGGCTTCCGCGCGGATACTCCCGACGACTCCCCGCACGTTGAGCGTGGCCCCCGCCGGCAACGCCCCGGTCCAGCGAAACTGCGCGGTGTCCTGGGCGGCCGGATGGCCCAGCAGGGCGGCGAGTACGACGATGGTCAGCACGAAGCCGGCTCAGTTGTCGTCGTTGTCGTTGTCGTTGTTGCGGTGCGGTAGGCTCAACGTTCCGGTGCGGCCCACTTTGACGTCGCCATTGAAGCTCTCGACATCCACCGTCGCGCTCCCGCTTCCGATCCGGAAATTGCTGCGCCGCTTGCTCGGGTGCTCCATACCCTGCACCGGCACGGTGGTCACCAGCTCGCCATCGAGACTCGCGACGTGGAACGAGGCGCTGGCTCCGTCCATCACGCCGATCAGGATATCCCCGCTGTGACTGACGAAGCTGTAGCGGCCGCCTTCCTGGATGGTCCCGTCGTAGAGGATGTCGCCATCCAGCGTCCCCACTTCCACTGACTTGGATCGAATCCGCTGGACGTCCACGTCCCCGCTGATCGTTTCCACGGTGATGTCGCCCTCGGCATCCAGAACGGTGACCGACTCGGACACGGAGTTCAGCTCCAGCCGCCCCCGGGACCCGGTCACCGAGATGGCCCCCTGGACCGAGTGCAAGTTGAGCGAACCGGTCACGTTCTTCACGGTGAGCGCGCCGTTAAGCGACTGCAGCTCGGCATCGGCCTTCAGGTTCTCGATGCTGATATCGCTGTACATCCCTTCCAGCTTGAGCGGCATCCAGCTGGGAACCGAGATGTCATAGTCCACGATGTTGGCCGGGCCCCGGTCCGCCTCCGA
>JBDTTZ010000291.1:0-6370 GCA_040008015.1 Gemmatimonadota bacterium | reverse complement strand
GGACCCGAGTCGGCGCATCCGGGCACTTTCGAACTCATGACTACAGTCCACTAGTATGGCGTGCAACACCACCAGGATGTCCCCCGCGGCCGTTTCGTGCTCCTCGCCATTCACCGTCCACCGCGCCCGGCCGTCCGGGATACCCCCAAATTCCCGCGTTCCGCGCCCACGAAGACGCGCGAGAGTAGGGAGGTGGGCAGGTCATCTACGCGAATACGATACATGGCGAGAAAACTCCCTGCTGGCTTGCTTGTCGGCCGTCCTGCTCTGTGGTCGTCACAATCGTCTGAGAGGATAACAGCTTCGGGATTTCCGATCCACCCGGGACGGGCTATCTTTGGCGCCCTGATGACTGATGTGCTGAGTAGTCTCCGAGGTTCCCTCGCCGAGCGCTACACCATTGAACACGAGGTGGGTCGGGGCGGGATGGCCACCGTCTACCTCGCCCAGGATTTGCGCCACCACCGCGCCGTGGCGCTCAAGGTGCTCCATCCCGAGCTAGCCCTGAGCCTCGGCTCCCAGCGCTTCCTGCATGAAATCCAGATCGCCGCCCGGCTGCAGCATCCCCACATCGTGCCACTGTACGACTCCGGCCAGGCCGGTGACTTGTTGTACTACGTCATGCCCTTCATTGAAGGGGAGTCGCTGCGCCAGTACCTGGAAAAGACCCCCCAGCTCACCCTCGAGGACGCGGTGCGCATTGCCCGGGCCGTCGCCGCGGCGCTGGACTACGCCCATCGCCAGAAAGTCGTGCATCGGGACATCAAGCCCGAAAACGTGATGTTGCACGAAGGCGAAGCGATGGTCACCGATTTCGGCATTGCCAAGGCGGTCACCGCCGCCGTGACCGGTTCCCTCACCCAGACCGGTAGCGCCATCGGCACCCCGATGTACATGAGTCCGGAGCAGGCCTCCGGCGAGGACGAGCTCGACGCCCGCAGCGATATCTACTCGCTGGGAGCCATGCTCTACGAGATGGTCGGTGGGTCCGCGCCATTCACCGGCCCCACCGTTCAGTCGATCATCGCCAAGCTCTTTACCCACCCGGTTCCGCCGCTCCGCGAGCACCGCGCCGAGGTACCGGAATGGCTCAACTCGGCGATCATCAAGGCGCTGGAAAAGTCTCCCGGCGCCCGGTTCGCCACCGCGGCGCAGTTTGCCCAGGCGCTCACCTGGCCCGGCGGCACCTCGACACCGGCCGACCTCAAGACCGGCGCCGCGCACCCCAAGTCCATCGCGGTGCTGCCGTTCGTCAACATGAGCAACGACCCGGAGAACGAATATTTCAGCGACGGCATCGCCGAGGAGATCATCAACGCCCTGACGAAAGTTCAGGCCCTCCGGGTGACCTCGCGGACCTCGGCGTTCGCCTTCAAGGGCAAGAACGAGGACATCGGCGAGATCGGCCACAAGCTCAAGGTGGCCACGGTCCTCGAGGGCAGCGTCCGCAAAGCGGGCAGCCGCCTGCGGGTGACCGCCCAGCTGGTCAGCGTGGCCGACGGCAACAACCTCTGGTCCGAGCGCTACGACCGGCAGCTCGAGGATGTCTTCGCCATCCAGGACGAGATCGCCGGGAGCATCGTCAAGGCGCTCCGGATCGTGCTGAGCGAAGGCGAGAAGCGAGCCATCGAGGCCGCTCCCACCGATAACGTCGAGGCCTACGAGTACTACCTGCGGGGCCGCCAATTCTTTCACCAGTGGAGCCGCACCGGGATCCAGTACGCCCGGCGGATGTTCGAGCGCGCCATCGATATCGACCAGAATTACGCCGTCGCCTTCGCCGGCATCGCCGACTGTTGTGCCTTCCTGTACATGTATTGGGACGGCAGCCGGGCCAACCTCGAGGGAGCTGAAAGCGCCAGCAAGAAGGCGCTCGAGCTGGCCCCTGAAATTGCGGAGGCGCATGCCTCCCGCGGCTTTGCCCTGACGCTGGAGCGGAACTATGAGGGAGCCCGCCTGGAATTCGAAACCGCCATCCGGCTGAATCCGAATCTCTACGAAGCCCACTATCTCTACGCCCGGGCCCACATGCAGGCGGGGAACCTGGAGGAGGCGGTGCACGAGTTCGAGGAAGCGGCCCGGGTGCGCCCCGAAGACTATCAGGCGATTCTGCTGAGCACGGGTCCGCTCAAGGGGATGGGCCGGCACGACGCGTGCAAGGCAGCCCAGCGCCGGGGACTCACCGTGGTCGAAAAGCACCTCGAGCTCAATCCCGACGATGCCCGGGCGCTGTACCTCGGCTCCGTCGCGCTCATTGAACTCGGGGAGCGGGAGCGCGGGCTCGAGTGGGCCGGCCGCGCCCGCGCGGCAAACGAGTCCGATTCCCTGGTACTCTACAACGTCGCCTGCAGCTATGCGGTGGGCAACCTGGTTGACCAGGCGATTGACTGCCTCGACAGAGCCATCCAGAACGGCTTCGGCCACCGGGCGTGGATCGAGAACGATTCTGACCTGGACTCCCTGCGCCAGGATCCCCGCTTCCAGGCTCTGCTCAAGCGGCTGTAGCCATAGCCGACCTCCGGCCCAACCACAGGCACCAGATCGTATACAGGATGTTCCAACCCAGGCCACCCACGTACAATGACCACGTGACAAACCACGGCGCGGAGCCCATGTCATCGGGACGGGCGAGGATTCCCGGCGCGGCCAGCAAGCCACACGCCGATATCCCGCCGGCGATAATTCCGAACCAGGCGAGGCGCCGCGGAATCGTCGGTATGCGGAGCGCCGAACAGTTCGTGGCCAGCAGCCACACGCCGATCAACGCGTAGCCAAACGTCGTCACCAGTCCCGCCAGGAACCAGCCGGTGACGTTGAACATGACGAGCCCGGAGCCGACAACGGCGAGCAAAGCCCCAATCCAGTTACATCCGAGCGCCAAGCTGCTCAGGCCAGGAGCATTCCGGCGAATCGTCGGATAGAGCCGCCACGCCAGACAGCCGCTCAATACTCCGCCGAGGGCCACGCATACGTCATTGAGTGTACCGAAGGGTCCGCCAAGGAGGGCAAACAGCGCGATGCAGATCAATCCAAGTACGGCCACCATGCCAAGGGCGGTCGCCAGCCGGCCGATGGTCGAAGTCGAAGAAGAACTCACAGTTGATACTCCAGGGGAGTTGCTGACCACCCTAGTATGCCGGTCAACCACCGGAAGGGAAGGGGCAGCTGTTCCTACCGGGCCCGAAACCACACCTGGCTCAGCAGGGACGCCCAGAGATAAAGACCCAGCCCGAAAACGGTGTGGGTGCTTAGGCTTTTCAGTCTCGCCTTGTTCGGATGGGGGGTCTTCGACGCGGCGACGCCGAGCCCGAACGCCGGCTGCATCGTGAGGAAGGGCACTAACACGGTCGCGATACCAAAAACCAGGGCAGGCAACAGGGTCGGTCGCTCAAGCCAACTGCCCGAAACAAGAAGTAGAAACGACACCGACAAGGCGGTTCCGATCAGGTAGTGAGTGGTCCACCC
Source organism: Gemmatimonadota bacterium (assembly GCA_040008015.1). Taxonomy (GTDB): domain Bacteria; phylum Gemmatimonadota; class Gemmatimonadetes; order Gemmatimonadales; family GWC2-71-9; genus DASYPP01. The sequence goes on along the minus strand of JBDTTZ010000291.1, from coordinate 2,905 downwards.
CACGGCGCACTCATGCTGTTTCGGCGGAATGGCACCGATGCTTTTGTGCACCAGTTTTCCATCCGGCATGTAAAGCACCCACCGGCCGAGCAGGCGGTAGTTGAGCGAAGCGATGTCAAAGGCGCGTTTCAGGAACAACGCCCAGAGGTCGATGAGCAGCGTTGCTCCCAGCCCGATAAGGACCGCGCCGACGACGTGGGGTGTGTCCATGATCATCAGTATAGTCACCCTCCGCCCCCGAGCCTTTCACCCTCCTTCACTGAACCCTCCGCGAAAATCCCTGCCCCAATCCCCTTCGTCACTCTCCGGTCACCGCGCATCTCGCTAGAATCACCTTCCTTCACTGAACCGTCAGCGACAATCTCTGTCGCATCACCCCTCGTCACTGTCGCGTTACGCTTCATCTCCTTACAGTCACCCTTCTTCACTGAACTCACCGCGCATTTCTAGGTGCTCACCGATTAAATCTCTGTGCAATCACCGGTCATCATTGTCCCAAACCTGTCCTCCAAATGAGAAATCCGTAGAATCTCCGAATCGTTCTCGCTTCGCATGGTACCGTTTTCATTGATCGAGCCCGGCTGCCATTTCACCACCCGCATCCCTGATCGCTCACCGCTCTAATCTGCTTGTCGCACAAGCACATCACCCCTGTGCGCACGTGCGATGTGCGCACTTTTTCCGCTTCAACATCCCCTTTGTGCAGCAGATAATCACGCAGCCAAAGCGGGACTGGCCCACCTGATGCCTTGAGAGACACCCGTCGGCCCACCAGACGGGGCGGCGGGTCGGTAGGGGTCGATTGAATCGACCCATCCAATAACCGGCCCGGTGTCCCGTCCGCCGAGTCGATGCAGGGGCGACCTGAGGTCGACCCCAACAAGGAGGTTGTATGCGGTCCCTGATTCGTCGGAAACTGGAAATGGCGGCCCGGGTTCGGGAGTTCACCCGCGCGCACATTTCCGCCGAGCCTGGTTATGGCCCGGCGCTGGTACGGCTGGACGAGCGGCTCACTCGCGCCCAGGCGATTGACGCTCGGCAGCAGGAAGGATTCAAGGCGGTAAAAGGCGGGCGCGCCCGCCGGCAGGAGTTGCGGCGCGTAATCCACTCCCAGGTGGCTCGCTACCTGGTCGCGCTGGGTTCGCTGGCGACCAGGGACCAGGCGGACATCGCGAGCCGGTTCCGGATCCCGGACACCGGTCTCCCCAACGCGGCGTTCGTTACCGCCGTGAAGGGCCTGCTGGGCGATGCCACCGGGCAGAAAGACAAGCTGGTCGAGCTCGGTATGTCGGCCACGCTGCTCGATGACTTGACCACCATGATCAACGACTTTGAGGCGTCGGCCGAGTCGGTCCGGACCGCCCGGCGCGATCACATCGGCGCCCGGGAGGACCTCGAAGCCATCGGGATTGATCTGATGGAGCTGGTGAAGCTGATCGGCGGGATCACCGGCTATCGTTTCGGTGACGATCGCGACGTGATGGCCGAGTGGAAGGCGGCGCGGCAGATTCCCCGCCAGCCGCGGAAGAGTGACCAGCCGGCTCCGTCGGTCGATGTCAGGCCGGCAGCGTGAGGGGGGGAGGTGGGGTAGGGAAGCGGGGCAGGGTGAGAAACTGACACTCTGCCCCGCCTTGTTTTTCAGGCCGTCCCGTAGGGACGAAGGGATTGGCTATGGTCCGGCGCCGCTTCGCGGCGCATTGCGAGCAAGGCCCCCCACCCAACGTTTTCTGCCCCAACGGTGTCGAATCCTCGTAGATGCGACCGCCCTGTCCCGGCTCATCCCTGTCCCCGAGGCCCTTATGCGCGCTTCCGTCGCCATCGGTGTTCTGTCCGTCCTGCTGACCGGACTGACTCACGCCCCGGCTTACAGCCAGACAATCGACGTCCGGCCGGAGCCGAATGTCCATGTCCGGGCGGAGCCGGAGGTCCACTACGCCAACCGTCACGCCATGAGCCAGGTCAGGATGGACGCACTCAGCGCGAGGATAAGCCGGCGGACTAGCGAGAGGACCAGCCGGAGGGTCACTCGGAAGATGAGTCACCTGGATCATCATCTGAACAATCGGATCAGCTACCGAGTCAGCAGCCGGCTCAGCCACAAGCTCGATCACGATTTCAATCACAGGTTCAATACCAATGTCCGAATCAGGTGAGTCATACGAAAGCGCGCACAGCGGGCGTGCGGGTGAGGTGGAGAAGGGGTCAGGAGGCCAGGCTTGAGACGCAGGAAGATTCTGCGGGAGTTCCCCCTTCCCCTGAACGGGGGAAGGGGGACAGGGGGTTAGGGCTGCAAAACCAACCCCACCTCAAACTCGGACCGATACCCGTCGCCGTCCCGCGCTACCTCCAGCACCAGATCGGATCCGCCCTCACCAAAGATCTTGTCCTGCCGGTTCGCGCTGCGGGTCTGCCGGTTGGTGGCGTAGGGCGCCTTGGCCGCGAGCTGGTCCAGGAGTTTGTCGTCGAAATAGACCTGGGAGGTGAATTCCTTCCCCCGGTTGGCCTGGGGATCGACGCGAAGTTTGAAATGAATATGCACGGCTCGCCCCTCATACCAGCCAGGCATAATGGTCCGGAAGGTGGCCACACCGCGAGCGTCGGTGCGCTGGTGTCCCCGCAGGAACTGCTTGCCGGTCGTATCGAACTTGCCGCTGATGTCCTTGACGCCGGAGTACACCCCCAGCGCGTCGCACTGCCAGACATCGACCAGGACGCCGGGGAATGGAGCACACGACATTCCGTCCGACCGCCCCACCCGGAACGTCAGGTCCAGGGGGATTCCCGCGGACACGGTGCCGGTCGTCGGATCGGGCCGGATGTCGGAGCGGTCGAGCCTGGTATCCACGAAATAGGGCCCCTCGGTCTGCGCCGGCCGGACCATGCAGGCCGGAAGCCAGAGGCCGCG
>JBDTTZ010000290.1:0-6411 GCA_040008015.1 Gemmatimonadota bacterium | reverse complement strand
CAAGGTCGGGCTGGAGACTACGGGCGGGCTGGCCCGCGCGGTGAGCGACATGGCGGCGGAGGGCGCGCAGGCCGCGACCGCGGCGGAGGGCGCCAGCACCGTGGCCGCGACCAGCCGGGCGACCATCGGCGACGCGGTGCAGCGGCTGGTTCAGCTCAAGGGTTTCGTCGCGGAGAGCAGCAAGCAGGTGGAGGAGCTGGGCCGGATCACCCACCGGATCAACGAGTTCATCGGATCGATCCGGGAGATCGCCGACCTCACCAATCTCATCGCGCTGAACGCGGCCATCGAGGCGGCCCGCGCGGGGAAGCATGGCCTGGGCTTCGCCGTCGTGGCGGACGAAGTGCGCCAACTCGCGGCGCAGAGCGCGGGCGCTTCGCGCGAGGCGGCGGTGCTGCTGGAGATGATCGGCGGGCAGGTCGGCACGGTCGCGGGGCTGATGGCCCGGGGCCAACAGGTGGTCGAAGGCGTCGAGGACCTGAGCGCCGACGCGGGGCGCGCGCTCACCGCGATCGTCGAATCGACCCAGGAGGCCGGGGCGCACGGTCGCCGGATCGCCGCAACCGCGGCGGGGCAGCAGCGCACCTTCGACCAGCTGCGCGGCCAGATCGACCAGATCGCGGCGGTGTCGTGGCGCACGCTGGAGGAAGCGAAGGACATGGCGAGCCGCGCCTCGCAGGCCTCCAGCGGACACGCGGAAATGGAGCAGGCGATCCGGGACCTGAATTCGGTGGCCAGCCATCTCCAAGACATCGCTAAGACGTTCGCTGTTGAGTCGTAGAAAACAGGACTAAGGACTGAGGACTGAGGACTCCAGTGTTCCCGGATTAGGAATGACTCAATCAGATTTCAACGCGTTCAGTCCTTAGTCCTTAGTCCTTAGTCCTCAGTCCTTCGCACCTATGAGCCGAGCTTACATCGCACTGGGTAGCAATCTCGGAGACCGGGCCGCGAATCTGGGTTTGGCGCGGGAGCGGCTCGCCGCCCTGCCGGGGAATCGGATCGTTGCGATGTCGTCGGTGGAAGACACGGATCCGCTGGGCGGGATGGCGCAGCCGGCCTATCTCAACCAGATGCTGCTGCTGGAGACCGATCTGTCACCCCGCGCCCTGCTCGAGGTGTGCCGGGCGACCGAGCTGGCGGCGGGCCGGGTGCGGCATACCCGCTGGGAGCCCCGGACCCTGGATATCGATATCGTTCAGTATGGCGAGACCATCGTGGACGAGCCGGACCTGCAGGTGCCGCATCCCGGGCTGGCGGACCGGGACTTCTGGAAGCGAGAGATCGCCGAGATAGAGCAGGGGCTGGATCGGTTGCGGATGTCTGACTCGTGAACATGTCAGGCTGGTTTATCGCGAAGGCGCGAAAAACAGCAGAAAGCGCGAATTGGCTTTGAGAGTTCAATAATTGACTCATAGTAGTTTCTTTTCGCGTTTTCGCTCTTTCGCGTTTTCGCGATATTCAGACTAACCAACGGTATCATGGCAACTACCCCGGACAAGCGCCCGAAGAACATCCTCGACCTGCTCGCCATGAAGCGCGAGGGGCGCAAGATCGTCGTGCTCACCGCCTATGACGCGCTCTTCGCCCGGCTCCTGGTCGAGGGTGGCGTGGACCTGTTGCTGGTGGGCGACTCGGTGAACCAGGTGCTGGCCGGCGCGGAAAGCACCTTGAGTGCCACGCTGGACCAGATGATCTATCACGCCACCATGGTGCGGCGGGGCAGTGGCGGGGTGATGGTCTTTGTCGACCTGCCCTTTCTCACGTACCAGGTCACCATCCCCGATGCCCTGAAGAACGCGGGCCGGGTGATGCAGCAGACTGGTGCGCAGGGCGTGAAGCTCGAGGGTGGGACCAACATGGCGCCTACCATCCGGGCGATGGTGGAGATCGGCATTCCGGTGATGGGGCACATCGGTCTCACGCCGCAGTCGGTCCATGCCCTGGGCGGCTACCGGGTGCAGGGCCGGGACAAGGGCGCCGCCGAGCGGCTGCTGGCCGACGCCAGGGCGATCGAAGACGCGGGGGCCTGCGCGGTCGTGCTCGAGCTGGTGCCGGCCGAGCTCTCGGCCCGGATCAGCAAGGCCCTCACCATCCCGACCATCGGCATCGGCGCCGGCCCCGATTGCGACGGCCAGGTGCTGGTCACGCCCGACATGCTGGGATTGAATCCCGGCTTCAGCCCCAAGTTCCTCAAGCGCTACGTCGAGCTCGCCAAAGAGGTGACCGACGCCACCCGCCGTTTCGGTGAGGACGTCCGGACGGGCAAGTATCCTGCTCGAGCGCACAGTTTTGAGTGACGGCCCTCTCCCCCTGGCCCCCTCTCCCGTAACGGGAGAGGGGGAACGGGGGTGAGGGGTTGTCGGGAGGAGCATGGACCCTGACTCATGATTGAATTTGCCCATCCCGACGAGCTCAGAGAGTGGCTCGCTGCCCACCGAGCCGCCGGCAAGCGCATCGGCTTCGTTCCCACCATGGGCTACCTCCACGAAGGCCATCTCACACTGGTCGATGCCGCCCGGGCGAAAAGCGACGTGGTGGTGATGAGCATCTTCGTCAATCCACTCCAGTTCGGTCCCGGGGAAGACCTGGAACGCTACCCTCGCGACCTGCCCCGCGACCGGAAGCTCGCCGAGGCGCGCGGGGTGGGTGCCCTCTTTGTTCCTTCCGTCGCGACCATGTATCCGCCCGAGGCTGAAGTGCGAGTGGTTCCCGGAGAAGCGGCCAGCCGCTGGGAAGGCCTGGTACGGCCGGGGCATTTCACCGGGGTTCTCACCGTCGTCGCCAAGCTCTTTCACCTGGTCGAGCCCGACATCGCTTTCTTTGGCCAGAAAGACGTGCAGCAGGCGGTGCTCATCAAGGCCCTGGTGCGGGACCTCGACTGGCCCGTCGAGATCGAAATCGTGCCGACGGTCCGCAACCGGGATGGACTGGCACTCTCCAGCCGCAACGTGTATCTCGACCCGCCGGCCCGGGAGCAGGCGCTCGCGCTTTCGCGCGCCCTCGCGCGGGCGCACCAGCGATTCCGTGAAGGGGTCCGTGCGGCGGCCGACATCAAGACCGCGATGGACGACGTGCTCCGGGTACATCCCGCTCTGACCGTTGAGTATATTGCCATGGTTGAGCCCGACCGGATGCGGCCGGTGGAACGGGTGGACGCCACCACGATCGTTGCGCTGGCGGCTCGCATCGGGGCCATTCGGCTCATCGACAATATCGTGCTCGGAAAAGGACTGTGATTGCCTGAGCCACGCCCCACCCCGCCCGAGTTGCGGCCCACGATTCCGTCCTGGGCGGCGATGTCCCCGGAGCGACTGGCCCACGTTCACCGGGTGGCCCAGCTGGTTTCGGAATGGGCCCAGGCGCTGGATGTCCCGGACTCGGAGCGGAACCGGTGGTTGCGGGCGGTATGGCTGCACGACGCGATGCGCGACGCCACCGAAGAAGAGCTGGTGCAGTGGGCGCCATCAGCGACCGGGCCGATCGCGCTTCGCCACGGACCGGCCAGCGCCGCGCGAGCCAAGGGCGAGGGGGAAATCGACCGCGGCGTGCTCGACGCGGTGCGCTACCACTCGATTGGTCTCGCGGAGTGGGACATGGTGGGGCGGATGCTCTACTGTGCCGACTATCTCGAGCCGGGGCGAACCCACGATCGCGAAGCACGGGCGGCCCTGGCCGAGCGGCTGCCGAAAGATGTTTCCGGGGTGCTGCGGGAAGTCACCCGCATCCGGCTGCGCCGCCTGATTGACACGGGTTGGCCGATCCCCGAGCCCACCCACCGATTCTGGAACAGCCTGTGGTCCCACGAGCCGCGCGCGTCGGGTTGATCGCCGCCGGGGCAATCCTGCTCACGGCGGGCATTGTCCTCGCGGCCCGGATGCAGCGCGACCGGGTTCCCGGCCACGCCTACGCCATACCCTCCGCCGACCATCGCATCGTCATCGAAGTCCTGAACGGGAACGGCCGCAACGGCCTGGCTCGCACGGTGACCCGCCAGCTGCGCCAGCAAGGGCTGGACGTGGTCTTCTTCGGGTCTACCGACAAGACCGATTCGACCGAAATCCTGGTGCGCCGGGGTGATGCCGGGATGGGATCGATGGTGGCGAAGGCGCTGGGAGTGGGCAGGGTGAGGGTCGAGCAGGACACGCTCCGGCGGGTGGACGTAAGCGTGATCCTCGGTGGGGATTTCACGCCCCCGGCGGATTTACATCCGTAAGGGTCGACCTCAGGTCGACCCCTACAAGATCGCCCCTACGCCAGCATTCGAATCGCGACCACCACATCCCGGACATTAGTGCCCGTAGGCCCGGTCCGGACCAGGCATCCGGCCGCGTCCAGTGCCGGGTAGGCATCGTGGGCGGTGAGATGGCGAATCGGATCCAGGCCCGCCAGGCGGATGCGCTTGACCGTTTCCGGGTCGACCACCGCCCCCGCGACATCGGTGGGGCCGTCCCGCCCGTCGGTACCGGCGACGAGCAATGTGATTCCCCGCTGGCCGCGGCGTTCCAGCTCGAGCGCGGCAGACAGCGCCACTTCCTGGCAACGACCACCGCGACCCGAATCGCCGGGCAGGACCACGGTCGTTTCTCCTCCAAACAGGAGGCAGGACGAGGGTGTCAGCCGCGCGGCGGCCTGCACCAGGCGGCGCCCGGCTTCGACCGCGGGGCCGGCGAACTCGGGCCCGATCTCGGCGCGCAACTCGTGCTTCCGGGCTTCCTGGATCGCGGCTTCAAGCGCGGTCTGGTTGCCGGCAACGATCTGGTGTGTGACAAGATCGAACGCCGGGTTTCCCGGCTTGGGGGTTTCGGGGCGGCGTCCACCCTGGACATCGTCCAGGTAGGCCTTGAACACCGGAGGGATCCGGGCCCACTGCCGGGTTTTCTGCAGCAGGGCGACCACCTCTTCCGCGGTGCTGGGGTCCGGGACGCAGGGTCCTGACCCGATACTCTCCAGCCGGTCGCCCGAGACGTCCGACATGGCCAGGACTTGCACCGATGCCCCGGCGATCCGCTCGGCCAGCCGGCCGGCTCCCCAGCGGCAGAAGCGTTTGCGGATCAGGTTCATCTGGTGAATGTCGAGGCCCGAAGCGAGCAGCAGTTGGAAGAGCTTGACCAGGTCCTCCGGAGGAATCCCGTTCACCGGTGACGCGATGAGGCTGCTGGTGCCGCCGGAGAGCAGCACCAGGACGGAATCTCCAGGCTTGATCTGAGAGAGGAATGCCTCGAGCTCGTTCGAGGCTTTCTCGGAGCGAGGGCCGGGCAGGGGATGGTCGCCGGATTCCTCGTCGATGATGAGCTCCGGCCGGTTGCGGCGGCGCGCGGCGCCCTTGTCGAGCACCTCGCGCGCTGCCGCCGACATGGAGGCCGCTGCCTTGCCGAGCCCGATCATGAAGCTTCGGGGCCCGCGGGCTGGAGCCGATTCGAGTGCCCCGCGAATGCTTGCCGATGGGTCCGCGCCCGCCAGGGCCGCTCGATAGATTCGTTCCGCCAGTTCCCGACCAGATTCATTCATGACTGGAATCTAGCGCCACATGTCACTTCTTCGCGTATTCGCGACTCGGCGGCTGCCGGAACCGGTCGAGGTCGAGCTGGCCCGGGACTTCGATGCCGTCCTCAATCCCGACGACCATCAGTTCACCGAAACCGAGCTGCTAGAGGCATTGCGGGAGGCCGACGGAGTGCTCTGCACGGTCAGCGACCACATTACCCCGCGGGTTCTCGCCGCCGAACCCCGGCGCTGCCGGATCCTGGCCAACTTCGGCGTCGGCTACAATCACATTGATATCGCCGAGGCCGGGCGCCGGGGTATCACGGTGAGCAACACGCCCGGGGTGCTGACCGAAGCCACGGCCGATCTCACCATGGCTCTGATCCTCATGGTCGCGCGGCGCTGCGGCGAGGGTGAGCGGCAGGTTCGATCCGGCAGCTGGACCAGCTGGGGACCCACTCACATGATGGGTGCGGACGTGGGGGGCCGGACCCTCGGGATCATTGGCCTGGGCCGGATCGGACGCGCGGTGGCCCGCCGGTCACACGCGGGGTTCGGCATGAAGGTCCTGAGCTACACCCCCCATCCCCTTCCGGCTGCGGAGGCGGACCAGCTGGGGGTTACTCAGCTCAGCAGTATCAAGGGGGTGCTGGCGGAGTCCGATTTCGTCTCGCTGCACTGTCCGGCCAACTCGGCGACCTATCACTTGATCCACGCCGAATGGCTGCTCCTCATGAAGCCGACGGCTTTTCTCATCAACACCGCGCGGGGCGATATCGTGGATGAAGCCGACCTGGCGCGGGCCCTGGACGAGAAGTGGATCGCGGGCGCGGGGCTGGATGTGTACGAGCAGGAGCCCCGGGTGCCGGCCGGGTTGCTGAACCGGGAGAACGTGGTCCTGCTCCCCCACCTGGGCAGCGCCAC
>JBDTTZ010000289.1:0-4304 GCA_040008015.1 Gemmatimonadota bacterium | reverse complement strand
GCTGCCCCGCTGCCCTACGGTACCCGCGTTCCCTTCCCCATGAACCTGTCGTTGGTCTCTCTGGCTTCGAACGTCGCGGCACGATCGCCGGCCGAATCAAACTGCACCGCAAAAAAGTCAAACACCTCGATCAACTCGCCATTCAGGAGCCGGCCGAGGTTGAAGTACTCCGCCCCGCCCCGGATTGGAATCAGGATCCAATCACGGTATCCCTCCTCCGACTGGTACATCGGCGGGTCCATCACCCCCCGAAGCTCGGTCCCCTCCTGGCGGATGGTAAACCTCAGATCGGGCGTGATGGGATCCACCGGCTGGAGGAGCGTCGTGTCGGCGGAGACCAGGTCCGGCTCGAAGTGCACCTGATACACCCCAGTGAGCCGACGGGCGACAGCGGGAGTCACCGCGGTGGAGTAGGACGACGGTACCTTGAGATGAAGCGGCACGTACACGGTGTCCCACTGCATCGCGAGGATCGCGCTGTTGCCGCTCACCCGGGGGAACCACCAGGTCAGCCCTTCCATGAACGGACGGGTCTCCCGATTGACCGTGAAGCGGATTTGGCCCGGCCGCTCCCGGGGCGACTGGTCATGATAGAGCGTGGTATCCCGATCCAGCACCATCTCCCAGGGTCCCTGCTCGATCACGATCCAGACCGAATAGGATCCCTGCGGCACCGGCTGCCCCTCGATGGTGACGTCCCTGGTCACCGTGAGCTTGGTGGCATGGTTGGCCCCCGGCGTCCAGATCTCTCCCCAATGCACTCGGCTCCCGAAGAGGCCGGTCCGGCCCCGCGCCATGGGACGGGAGTAGTTCACCGTCGTCGTGGTTCCGTCAATCGTTTGCGACACGCTCCCCCGCTCGCTCGCCACCAGCTGGGCCGCCAGCGGTGATGGGGACATGGGAAGCAGGATCGCGAGCGCGAGAAGGGGGAGGGAGCAGCGGACGAGGAACCGCATATGACCTCAGGAGGATTGGTGATGAACGGTACCGAAGTGGGGGAGGCGAGGGAAGCGGGGTGATATCATCCGGCACGATGTAGGCGCCCTGCGTGCGCCCATCGCACCGGTGGTCACGTCCTCCATTCCGGCCCGAAGGGCCGCCTCATTGAAGATAGGCGGCGTGAAGGCGCGCACAGTGTGCGTGCTGATCGTCGACCCGGCGAAGCCGCCTTTTTCCCTCGGCCAGCTGTCATTGCGAGCGAGCGCCATGCGCGAGCGAAGCAATCTGGGCGCTTCTCACGTGATTTGAGCTTGAGATTCCTCGCAGAGGTTACCCCGAGCTTGCGAGGAGCTCGGAATGACCGTCGCGGTCAGCGAAGCAATCTGGGGGGCGGCACCCTTGGGGGATTGCTTCGCTCGCTATGCTCGCTCGCGTGCGGCCCATCGGCAGGTACGGGTCGTGGATGAATCCGGGGAGGACTACCTCTTCCCCAGCGCCTGCTTCAAGCCGGTCCGCCTGCCGCCAGAGTTGGGGCGTCTGTTTCCGCGGGTGGGACGGGTGGGACAGAGCAGGACAGCGTCCCGCCGCGCCCAGGGTTAGGTCGCTCGCCCTTTCAGCCGGATATCCCACTTCGTAGCCGGCGTGGGCTTCCTCCTGGTCCGGTTGGCCACCCTGAACATTCAGCGTCCCGCTCCCCCCGCGATAGATTACGCGAATGTACCGCATCACGGTCGATGAACGGCGCGCGCGCCTGGGCCTCCGGCACCATCTCACCCCGGCGAATCGAGTCGGGTCGGTCACCCAGGTCGCCCGCGACATGGTCTGCCTCCACGCCACCGACCCGGCCACGGTCTACCTCTCGGCCTGGGCCCGCCTGAAGAAGCCGCAGATTACGCAGATAGACAAAGCGCTCTACGTCGACAAGACGCTGGTCCGGATGCTGGCGATGCGGCGGACCCTGTTCGTGATCCCGACCGAGGACGCGCCGCTCTTCCACGCCGCCACCCTGGCCGCGCTCACCCGGATCGAGCGCCACCGCGCCCATCGGCTGGTCACCATGCTCGGCGTCGCCCGGCCGGGACCGTGGCTCGCCAGGGCCAAGTCGGCGGCACTGGCGGCCCTGGAACGACTGGGCGAGGCCACGGCCCAGGAGCTGGCCCGCAAGGTTCCCGCCCTGCAACGCAAGGTGCGGGTCAACGAAGGGAAGCAGTACGCCGGTGACATCGGGATGTCGGGACGAGTGCTCCTGCTGCTGGCGCTGGAAGGGAAAGTGGTGCGGGGCCGGCCCCGCGGCACCTGGGTCAGCAGTCAGCATCGCTGGGCGCCGATGACCGGCTGGCTCGGACGGCCCATGCCCAAGGTGCCGCTGGACGACGCGCGCGCCGGCGTGGTACAACGCTGGCTGGCGCGATTCGGTCCCGGCACCGAAGCCGACATCCGCTGGTGGACTGGCTGGACGGCGGGTGGGGTGCGCCAGGCGCTGGCAACACTCAAAGCTGTCGCGGTGGACCTGGACGGAGAAACCGGTTACCTGCTGCCCGGTGATCTCAAGCCAACGAAGCAGCCGAAGCCGTGGGTCGCCCTGCTGCCGTCGCTGGATCCGACCACCATGGGCTGGCAGGCGCGCGACTGGTACCTGGGCAACCACAAGCGCCACCTCTTCGACAACAACGGCAACGCCGGGCCCACCATCTGGGCCGACGGCCGGATCGTCGGCGGCTGGGCGATTCGCGCCAAGGGAGAGGTGGTGACCCGGCTGCTGGAGGATATCGGGCGGGAGCGGACCGGCATGGTCGCGGCCGAGGCGGCGCGGCTGGCGGAGTGGTTGGACCCGGCGCCGGTGATGCCGCGGTTTCCGACGCCGCTGCATAAGGAAATGGTTAAGTAGCGCACTCCCACGCTTCCCTCGCTGCCCCGACTTACCGATGCGACCTGGTTCGGGACAGCCATTTGCAAGGAGGCTAGGGGGTCAGGTGGTCGGGGAGCGACCTGTGGTTGACGCACGGGATGAGGTTTTAGGGATCGCATTACCCGGGGCTGGAGCCTGCCCCGAGCGCAGCGTGGGGGCCCCGGGCGGGAGCCTGTCCTGAGCGTAGCGAAGGAGCAGGACGGGCCCTGACGGGCCCTGTATCCTGCACCCGCGAGATCGAGTGCGGATGCGAACCCACGGTAGCGGTTCCCCTCTCCCTGGTCGGGCGGGGACGCCCGACCTACAGGGGACAGAGGTGAGGTAGTTCGCGAAGGCGCGCACGGCGTGCGCGCTGGGCGGTCGGGGCGGCCCAGCAGGTCAGCGCCCGGGCTCTTCAGGGATCAAGTATTTCTCCCCAAACAACTCGTAGTGCGCCGCGACTCGCGGCGGGAGGTGGCGCTGGCGCATGAGATCCACCGCCAGGTCCTCCAGGTCCAGGAACCCCACGCGACCACCGCACTCGCCCTGGAGCGCCGCGATCAGCCACTGTTCCGAGCCGCGGAGCGCCTCGTTCGCGCGGGGGCGCACCACGGCCAGCCGGTCGCCCCGCTCCAGCTCGAGATGGGAAACGTTCCGCAGGAGTTGGTAGTGACGAAAAAACAGGGGAGACTCCAGGCAATCGTCGGCGACCTTGCCTCGTAGTCTAGGCGCGTAGTGGTTGTCGAGCTTCGCCTTCCGCTCGGCGTTCGCGCTGGCACCGCCGTATTCGGTTTCGCTCAGCTTGACCTCGAGGAACACCTGTTTGCCGGACTCCAGCACCAGGTGGAGGTCGAAATTGGTGCCCTCCTTTAGGTTGGGCACGGCTTCGAAGCGGCTGGTGGCGATCCGCTCGCCCCGGGCGCCCAGCAGCTCCAGCAGGCGGCCGGCATCCGGCGCCAGGCCGCCCACGAACGGGAAGAACAGGTTGAACGCCATCGCTTGCGACGAGGTCAGGTGATGAAAATCGCGATGGAGTTTGAGCTTGCCGCCTTCCGCCCGCTCCTGGTAGGCGGCAAACTCACGGCGGATGGTCTCCAGCAGGTTCAACCGCTTGAGCGCGGGCGGCAGGATGTGGCTGTAGGACTTGTCGTTCCCGCTCCAGGTGCCCGACTGGCGCACGCCGAGCCGCTCTTCCTTGTACCGGGTGAGATGGGCCTTGAGCGCGGTTTGGTACGGCGCGCGCGAGGTGGTCGCGTCGGCGGGAGTGGCGGGGATGGGGGAGGGGCGGGTCATGATGGAAGATAGGCAGTCGGGGCGGTCGAGGCGGTCGGGGCGGTCGGGGCGGTCGGGGCGGTCGGGGCGGACGTACGACCGGCGAAGCCGTCTCCCTCCCCTGCCAGCTGTCATTGCGAGCGAGCGCCCTGCGCGAGCGAAGCAATCTGGGCGCTTCTCACGTGATTTGAGCTTGAGATTCCTC
>JBDTTZ010000288.1:0-8827 GCA_040008015.1 Gemmatimonadota bacterium | reverse complement strand
TCCTCCATCGCGTGTCCCATGGATTTGTAGACCGTGATCTCCTGCTCCGAGCGCCGGCCTGGCTTCCGGTCCCCGATAACCTCGCCCAGCTCGGTGCCCCGCTCCGGTGGTTGTCCGGCCAACTCGGCACAGCCCACTGGGGCCGGCTCAAAGGCGCGCCGGGTTTCCACGAACAGTCGGCCGCGTTCGACGGCCTCGGCCGGCAGCTCGCCTCCCGGCGCCGCGTATCCGACCGACGTGATGTGGGCTCCCGGGCTGACCCAGTCCCATTGAATGACCGGCGTGCTGGAATCGGTGCAGAGACAGATCACGTCGGCGCCCCGCACCGCCTCCTCGTTGCTGGAGACGGACCGGGGGTGGGGAAACTGGGCCGAGAGTTTCCTGGCCTCCCCGGATGGTGAAGCGATCCGGATGTCTTCGAAGCCGCGGACCCGCGGGATCGCGGCAAGATGGGCCTGGGCCTGGGTCCCGGCGCCGATGATCGCGAGGGTGCGGGTCTGCTGCTGGGCGAGGAACTTGACCGAGAGCGCGGCCGCGGCCGCGGTGCGCATCGTGGTGATGAACCGGCCGTCCATCAGGGCGACTGGGGCGCCGCTGTCCTGGTCGAACAGGGTAATGAGGGCGGGGTGCCCGGTCTGGTTCATCCCGGCGATTTCGCGGAACACGGCGACCATCTTGATCGAGACATGGTTGCCGGGCTGCCAGGCGGGCATGGTGAGGAGAAAACCCTTGCCGGGGATCGAGACATCACTGCGATTGGGCGCGACCGCCCGGCCATCGCTCAAGGCCACAAACCCCTCGGCCAGGGCTTCCAGCAGCTGGTCGAGGTCGAGCAGAGTTCGCACGTCCTGGTCGTTCAGGAACAGCAGCTTCATCCGGTTCGGGCCAGTCTCATGTATTCGCTAGAACTCCGCTTGCAGTTTCCCCAGGACCAGCCGCCCCAGCTCCGGCGCCCCCACGAATTCACGATGCCGGTGGTCGAGCAGGTTACTGATGCTCAGTGAAAAGGTAAACCGGTGATTCCACGGCAGCTGAGCCTGTGCCGCCGCATCGACCACCGCATAGCCTTCCACTTCCCCCTTGTACTCGCCCGACTTGACCGGGAAACTGGAGACGCCACGTCCCCGTACCTGTGCCACAACCCCCGACCTCGGATTCCTGAACCCCAGGCCGAGGCTGACGATGTGCCGGGGGGCGTTGAAGACGATGTCGCTGAATCCGCCGGCGCTGGGAACCAGGTCCTTGCTGGAGTAGGAGTAGGTCCCGTCCACCATGAGATGAGAGTTCAGCTGGGCGCTGATCCCGAAATCGGCGCCCCAGAAACTCAGCCGGGCACCCTGGCGGCCGATCACCAGGATCTCGGTCGAGTCTCCCTGGACTGGGGAGACGGTACCCAGGGGAATACCGGTGGCTATCGCGGCGATGGCCGCGGCGTTCGGGGCCGGAATCCCCTGGCTCGTCAAGTACGCGGCCAGCGAAGCCTCATCCAGGAACGCGTTCGGAGTTTGCGCGGACACCGGCGTCAGCACATTGGTCAGCGTGCTGTGGTAGAGATCCGCGGACAGAGTGTACCGGGTTCCAATGGCGCCCCGGTATCCCGCCTCGAACGTTGAGTTGAAGCTGCGCCGGGCGGCCGGGATATCCCGCACCTCGGAGGCGCTGACGGGATCAAAAAGCCTGGTGCCAATGTTGAGCACTCGCAGCACCGTGCTGACCTCCTGAGCGGTCGGCTGGGGGATCGAGGTGATGTCAATGTGGGCAGTACTGTTGAGCAGGATGTTTTGCACGGTTCCCCACGTCACCGTCGCGTCCAGCGGGATAAAGGCGGTCGCGTTGCCCACGAAGGGCGAACGCATGCAGAGGCCACCATTGCAGTCCCGCCGGAAAGTAAAAGGCTCCGCGGTGCCCCGGACCCGAACTCCGAAAGGCAGCCCGTTCAGATTGTCACTCGACAGCAGGTCGAGGAACAGGTCGCTCGCCACCGGCGTGCTGGTCGCGCGATTGAGGGTGAGCCGGAAGGCGTGAGACTCGCGTGGCTTGAAGATGACGCCCACCCGGGGCGAAAGCGCCACGTCGTCCAGCCGGTTGTGATGATCCCCTCTCAGGCTGGCCACCAGGCTCCAGGCGGCAGACAGCATAGCCGTGGAGCTCAGGTATGCTCCCACCATCGTGATGTTGTCGCGATCCTCGTTCCGCCCGTGGAGGGTGCCAGCGGTCCGGGGCACCACCCGCTGCACATCCGCCCCGTAGGTCAGGTCCAGCTTCGGTCCGAGCCGGGACCCGTACTGCAGCTGCGCCGACAGCGCACGCGAGTCATCCACGATGGGAGCGCCAGTGTAGAGCTGAAAGGTCCGGCCAGCGTCGTTCTGGTTGAGAAACAGGTTAGCGAAGAGCCGGTTGCTCTGCATGCGAACCTGGCCGAAGCTGTAGCGCCAGTCTCTCACCTGGATCGATCCGACTTCGGTCAGGTCCACGTTGTTGATGGCCTGGGCTACGCCGCCGGAGACGATGACGGTGGTGCTGTCACCGACCCGCCAGTCCACCCGCGTCTCACCGGCGCCGTGCTCGATATGCTCATCCCGGGGGCGGATCTCTCTCGGGTCAACGGTGTGCCAGTCGTCCCCCTCGAAGTATTCTCCGGAAACCTTGAAGGCCACCCGGTCGCTCAACTTCTGGGCGTGGCGGAAGCCGCCCTGGAAGACCGAGCGGCCACCCCCTGTGAGACTGACGCTGGTCCCCTGGTACTCGAAAGGCGAGCGGGTGATGAAGTTGACGACACCCCGATCGGCATCGGCGCCGTAGATGACGGCGCTGGGTCCCCGGGTGACTTCGATGCGGTCCAGGTCCAGGTCGGTGGTGGGGATCAGGTAGGGAACATTGAGACGAAGCGACGGCACCGAGGCGAGCCGGTAGTCGTGGAGCACCAGCAGCGCCGCCGAATTGACCGCGCTCGGTCCCCGGGCGGAGAAGCTCGCCTGGGTCAACCCTTTTCGGGCGATCACCATCCCGGGGTCGTGGTCGAGGTGGTCGGTCGGCGTGAGGGCGACCTGGGCCTGCTCGCCCGGGTGAGTGACCGACACCGCCGCCGGCGCATCGATGATCGACTGGTCATCCCGGGCCACGATGGTGATCGGCTGCAGCTCGGGCGGCCGTTTCCGAAGCCGGATTGCGAAGGACGCGGGGTGGCCTTCTTCAACCCGAAGGGTCGAATCAGTCCAGGGCGCGTAGCCGATGAAGCTGGCGGAAAAGACATAGCGTCCGGCCGGAAGACCCAGGCGAAAGCTGCCGTGGTAGTTGGACTCGACCCTTCGCACACCGGCATCGCCCTTCGCGACAACCTGGGCCCCCTGGATGGCCGCCCCGGTTTCGGCATCGGCAATCATTCCGGAAACCAGGGTTTGGCCGAATGCGGTGATCGGAGACAGTGCGCCTCCGATCACCAGCACCAGCCACCAGTACCACCGTCGCGCGGCTGACATAGCGCCGTAATCTCTCCGGTCAGGGCAACGAAACTGCGAGACTCGCCACGACCCCAGCGTGATCCGACGGCCAGATCGAGTGGAAGGGGCCCGGGATCCTCTCCGGTCTGGTAAAGCCGATTCGATTCACCTGGCCGTGGGCCCCAAAGCCGCGGGCAAAGATGTAGTCGATCCGCTGGTCGAACGTCGCGGTTTCGTTAGCCAGGTTGGCCAGGTGACAACAGGTCAGGCCGCGCTCTCCGGGTGCCAGGGCTGCCCAGGTGTCGGTAAATCCAGCGCGTTGGAGCACCATGTACATGGGAGTGCCCGGCACGTCGTTCAGGTCGCCCATGATGATGGCTGGTGCAGCGCTGCCCAGCGAGCCGGCCAGTTCGATAGCCTGCGCGGCCCGCAGCTGATCGAGACCGGGCGACGAGCCGGAGACCAGGTGGGTGCTGGCGATGATAATGGTGCTTCCGTTAACCGTAGCATCCACCGCGACCCATCCGGACTTGAGATCGACTCCAGGGGCGACGACGCCAATATTGTTGGCAAAGTTCCGCTCCACCTTGAGCGCGCCAAGGGTGACCCGGGAGGCATCCACCAGCAGGACATCATGGTCAATCAGGCTGATTCCCGGAAGGGGCGTCGCCTCGGTGTTGGTGACCTCGCCCGCCACCACGTACTGCAGGCCATGGTTCGCCAGCTCGGCCTGGAGGATCGGCAGGAAATGAAGCGAAAGCACGAACGGCACCCCAAACCCGGTCAGGTCGAGGTCGAGATCGCTGACTTCCTGGAGTCCCACCGCGTGCGGCCGGTTCCGCGCGATCTCATTTGCGATCGCCCGGGCCCGGGTGGGGAAGTCGGTTTCCTGGAGTGTGGATATTGCGTTCAGCAGGGTGGGGAAATCGTCGTTAGGATCGGGGGAAACGAGGGCCGCGATGACCGCATCGACGTTGGCCCCGATGTACATGTTCCGGCTCATAACAGTCAGGCCGGCCCGGTTATCGGCGCGGAGCCGGCCGGGTCCTTCCTGGCTGCCCATGGTCGGGTCGGACACTGAGTCGCCGTGACATGCCATCGCGAGGCCGAGTCCGGCCACGATGAGCAGATGGAACTGGTATTTCATACAGCCTCCTGGAGGGTGAGGTCCGGGAAGCTGGGATGGGGGTGTCAAGCCGGAGTCAAGCGGCTCCTGGAGGCGGCGATTATGTCCCCAGCAGCCAGGCCAGTGCTTCCCGCAGCTGGTCCGGCCGAACCGTGTGGGGACCTTCGAACTCGTGGTACACCACGATGTACCCTGCCTGCTTCAGCATGGGAACGATGCGCCGGCTGGTCGAGTTGATGGGAAGGATGCGGTCATCGGTGCCATGCGCGATGAAGATGCGCGGAGTTCCGCGCCGCTCGGCGGGGGCCAGGTACCCGGGCGAAAAGGCGATGAGCGAGCTGAAGAGGTCGCCGTTACCCACGCCCAGGGAGAGGGCATAGGTGGCCCCGTCGGAGAAACCGGCCAATGCGATATGCTTCGGGTCGATGTTGCAGCGACGGAAAACCAGGGTGAGGGCGGAATCGAGCAGCGCCACGTCGGGGCCGAAGCCGTCCAGCATCAGGTCCCAGGTCCGGCCCTGCGAGTTCGGCATCAGCAGGACGAGTCCCATGCTGTCGGCGAGCGCGAACAGGGTAGTGGACCGGCTCCATAAGTCGGCGCTCTGGGTAGCGCCATGGAGCAGGACGACCAGCGGTGCCGGGTGATTGGGCCGGTAGCCGCTGGGAACGTAGAGATACGCGTCGCGCGCGGCGGAGACGCCGAGCGCGGTGAGACCGGTTGCCGCCCCCGCAGTCGGAGCCGACGGACGGGCCTCGAGGTGGGCGGCGCCGGATTGCGCGCGCCCGGTCTGTACCGGCGAGAGAATGACGGCAGCCGCAAGGAGTGTGCGGGCCCAGGTCATGGATTCTCCAGGACTTCAGGAAGTTCGAAAAGCGGCGTCCGCGAGCTCCTCGACATGATCGCGCACATCGGCGGGCCAATTCTCTACTACCTGATCAAACCGCGCGCGGTTTCCGGCGTAAAGGTTCCGAATCGATTCCTCGAAGCCGGGCTGATTCCCCGCCATGGTCACCATGAAACGGTAAGCCGCATCCTGGGCCTGGCGCACCCGGTCGCGCCCGGCGTTGGTTCGTTTCGCATCGTCCACTAGCCTGCGCAACGCAACTGAAGCTCCGCCGGGCTGATCGTTCAACCAGTCCCAATGGCGTGGAAGCAGGGTGACTTCCCGGGCGACGACGCCCAGTCTGGGCCGGCCACGACTCCGCTGCACCGACGCGCTACCCAGTCTCTGGCGGACCTCATCGGCCGAGCCGCGGAAATCCACCTCGATCGGTTCGCTGGTCGCATGGTCAAAGATGAGAACGGGGCCCCGCTCTCCCCGGTCCAGGACCTTCTTGGCTTCGAGCGCCACGTCCGCCAGCTCGCCGTACGCGATCAGGCGGAAGCCTTCAAAGGCGATGCAGGGGGTTCCGGCTGGGGCGGACATTCGTGCTCCATACATGAGAAAGGGTATTATTACCCGGATTTAATTAAATGTCAATATTACCCGGGTAAATACAGAGAGGCGTACTGGCCGCCGGGCCGAAATGCCGAACCACGGGCTAAAGCCCGGGCTCGGCCCATACTGTCGCTAAAGCGACGACTTCGGATCTTTGGCGTTCATTTTTCGGTGGCCGCATATCGGGTACATTCCTACCTTCACAACCATGTCAAACACATCCTCCCCGACGCTTCCATCACTCGCCGAAATGGAACGGGCGCGGCTGGGCCGCGATGAATCGTACGACGGCATCTTCTGGTTGGGCGTCAAGACCACCGGAATCTTCTGCAAACCGTCCTGCCCGGCGAAGAGCCCCCTCGCGAAGAACGTCGAGTACTACTCGTCGATCAAGGCGGCGGTGTTCGCCGGCTACCGAGCCTGCAAGCGCTGCCGGCCGCTGGAGGCTCCGGGCGCCAATCCCGACTGGGTGGAGAAGCTCCTGTCCCGGCTTCAGGCCGCGCCCGAGGAGCGGATCCGGGACGGTGATCTTCGCAAGCTCGGCGTCGATCCGGCCCGGGCGCGTCGCTACTTCCAGCAGCATTACGGGATGACCTTCCACGCCTTTGCGCGAGGGTGGCGGCTGCGCGGGGCGTTCCAGCTTCTGAAGAAGGGGGCCAACCTGGACCGAGTCGCCCTGGGCCACGGCTACGAATCCCACAGTGGATTCCGCGACGCCTTCTCGCGACTGGTGGGAACACCGCCCGGCAAGAGCCGGGGCTCCGACGTCGTCACGGTGAGCTGGATCGAAAGCCCGCTGGGGCCGCTGGTCTGTGCCGCGACCGATGCCGGCATTTGTCTGCTCGAATTCAGCGACCGCCGCAAGCTGGAAACCCAGTTCGAGACCTTGCGCCAGCGTTTTGGCGCCATTCTCCCGGGCAATCATCCCCTGCTCGACCAACTGCGCTCGGAGCTCACCGAGTACTTCGCGGGCACCCGCAGGGAGTTCACGGTGCCCCTGGTGTATCCCGGCACGCCGTTCCAGGTGAAGGTGTGGAGCGCGCTCCGGGAAATCGGCTACGGCGAGACCCGGAGCTATGAACAGATGGCTTGGTCCGTGGGCACTCCCAAGGCGAGCCGGGCGGTGGGCACCGCGAATGGAATGAACCGGATCGCGATCGTGATTCCCTGTCACCGGGTGGTAAACAAGGGTGGCAAGCTGGGTGGGTACGGCGGCGGGCTCTGGAGAAAACAGCTGTTGCTGAACCTGGAGCGGGGCGGGCAGATTGAGTTGCCGATGGCGGGGGAGCAGCAGACCACGGGCTGAACTGGGTAGCGCGGGCGTCCCTGGCCGCCCGTGTTGCTAAAGCGACCGCACAATCTCCAAGCCCCGCCTGGTCGTCGCTTCAGCGACAAGCATTCCGCCGAGCCTGGGCTTCAGCCCAATGGCTCAGGTCTAGATCCGCTGCCCCGCAAATACCTTCACCGCCGACCCGTCCGCCACGAGCGCTGAAAGCCGGCGCCGCGTTCAGCGCCGGTACGAACTCCCGCCCATACATCCGCTCCACGTCGCAATTCCAACCGGGATGACTCGGCCGTCCACACCCGCCCGGGAGGATGTTCTACCGGGTATTTCCAGCGTGCCGCCGTCCCTCTGCTTGGTGTAGCCCCAGTAATGCTCGGTGATGAACTCGGCCTCACTCCCGGACTCGAGTGTCCGGGACGCGCCGGACGTTGTCGCCTCCAGCATGTACCAGCGATCCTGTTTCCACTGGTAGCGTGCCAGGCCCTGCGCGGCGCGGCGCAAGTATTTGAACCTTCCTGTCCTGCCACCAATTCCCGGAGTTCAAGCATGTCGGAAGATTCACAGCCGGAAGATTCACAGAACATCGAGCTGGTGCTCACCCCGGAACAACAGGCCATTGTACGCCGCCGAATCGGGAAAGAATGCCCAGGTTCTTGAGCTTACCATGAACCCGGGGAACAACAGCGAAGGCGACGGCCGAGCGTTGCAGTTCCGGTGGCGGCTATCTGAAAGTCCCGGAATTCCACGCCAGCGTTGGGCTTCGGACAAGAGTCCGGAGATGGACTAGAAACAAAACCCCGGCGACAGCCGGGCGGGTATGTTGGGCCTGCACGGGACGGGCGCGGAAGGCCGTCCTACCCCTACAGCGTCTTGATGAATACCACCTGGTCATCGCCCGGGGCGTAGAAGTCCGGCACCCGGGCCGCGATCTTGTATCCCCGCCCCATGTAGAACGCGCGCGTCGGTCCGTATTCCCGGCGCCCTCCGGTTTCCACCACGATGAGCCGAGCCTGGCCGGCGAGGCGATTCTCCATCTCGGTGACCAGCAGGGATCCCACCCCGGCACCCTGGACTGAGGGATCCACGGCAACCCAGTACATGTCATAGGTGCCAAGGGTGCAGGGCGTGGGTCCCCAGCAGATCCAGCCGGCCAGCTTGCCGTCCAGCTCGGCGCCCAGCGTGGCGTAATCCTTCTGGCCGGGCTTGAACGAGGCGTCGAGGACTTCGAGCGCGATCTCGACTTCGTCGGGGCGGAACAGGGGGATGGCGCGAGAGAAGGCTTCGATCGCGGCGCGATCGTCCACGGTGAGCGGGCGAAGGACGGTCTGGGCGACGCTGCTAGTCACTGATACCGCTCCCGCCTGCGGGAACCGCAGAAACGCCAGCGCTGCTGGCCAACTCCACGGCCTTCCGGGCCGCCGCCCGCTCCATGGTTTCCCGAATCACCTCTTGCAGCAGCCGGGGATAGTCCCAGCCGATGGCCCGGGCCATCCGGGCCAGGCCGGCGTTCTCCGACAGATCGGGATTCGGGTTCACCT
>JBDTTZ010000287.1:0-7313 GCA_040008015.1 Gemmatimonadota bacterium | reverse complement strand
TCTCCAACGGGAAATAGTGATAGGCCGCGCGATTCTGCAGCTTGGGCTGGGAGCGAAGATTCTTGGGATGCCACACGCCGTGCTCGTCACAATCCTTGATCAGGCGCGACAACACCCGGGTCGCCACCGGCGCGGTGTGCAGCGCGCCGATCCGCGCCAGCAATTCGATGTAGTAGAGCGCCAGCGGGATGTCCTTCGCATTGCCCTTGGTATCGGCCTCGATCGGATCGCCCAGCAGCAGGACCTGCGGCTTTACCGTCCGCTTCCCCACCTGGATGACATAGGATTTCTTGGGGGCGGGCTGCGCCAGGTAGTTGCCCAGCCGCTCGGTGAACCCGGCACGCTCCCGCTGGAGGTTGGGCATCGAGGCGATCATCGCCACCGAGTACCAGCTGGGCGGCGTGGCTTCCGGATGCAGCGCCGTCTGCCGGCCCGCCCGGATGAAGGGTTTCTCGGCGAGGGGGCTGCGGAGAAAGTGGGAAACCTCGTTGGCGATCTTGTGCGCGGCACCCCGCACCCGCGGATCTTCCAGCTGCCCGGCTTCGGCCAGCGCCGCCGTCGCCGCTTCGCGGATGACGTTGCGAGACCACACCCGGGCCTGGGGCTCCGCCTTCACCAGCTTCTGATACTCAAAGAGCAGCGCGGGATCCTCGTCTCTCGACAGCAGCCGGTACAACACCCGCTCGGTCAGCTTGAAGGGACGACTCTCTCGCGGGTAGCCCAGCTGGATCAGCCGACGATACTGGGGAATGGTGCCGACGTCCTTGATGCCGAGCGCGGCCGTGGGAGCCAGGCCGAGCAGGTTGCCCGCCCAGATGCCGGTGTCCTTCTGTTTCTTGATGATGGTAGCAGCGGACTTGGACTCCACGATCCCAGCCAGGAGTGCGGCCACTTCTTCCGGTCGCTGAGAACCCTCTGGCACCAGCTCGGTGATGGTACGGAAGCGTACGGTCTCTCCGCCAAACTGGAGGAGCCAGGAGAGTGGTACCCTATGTTCGCTGGGCAGGTCCAAATGCCACTCCGGGAGAGGAAGGCTTGGGGGGCGTTACAAGCGGGCGCAAAGATAGTGGCAGAGTTGGTGTTACACCAGATAAGCAGTGACCCGGGAGTGTTTCCCGGGTCACTTTCAAAGTCTAATATATTGAATTACATGAACTTACTATATCATAATCCATGGGTAGTATTACATCATACCCCTAACGTATTCTGGCCTCTCCGGCCGCCCTGAATTCGGAGCCGGGGTTCCAGGTCGGTTGTGACACACCATTTGCCACCGCCACAGCGGTGCGGACAATGACCCGCACCTGCTGGACCGCTCCGTCCATGGAAAACCACGGCAGGATCTCGTCCGATGGCTGGTGGTAGCGCTGGTCGGTGTACTCGTCGCGCTGTTGCTGTCCCCAGCCTTCCGGCTTCCCGATGTAGTCGTTGCCACCCTCGAGGGAGAGACTCGGCACCCCGGCCTTGGCAAAGGGGAAATGGTCGGAACGGAAGAAGGAACCCCGGATGAGGGCGTCCTGGTCAACCGTGACCCGCAGCGTCTCACTGCGCGCCGCTCGCCGGAAGGTCTCACCCAGCGAGCTCTGGTCGGTGCCTAGTGCCGATATGTCACGAGTTCGGCCGTAGAGATTCATCACGTCCATGTTGAGCACCGCGGCCAGCCGCTTGAGCGGCAGGGCAGGGTTGGATGCATAGGCCTGAGAGCCGATGAGTCCCGACTCTTCGGCGGTGAATGCCATGAACAGGATCGATCGTCCCGGGTGAATCCCGGTCCGGGTGAACGCCTCGGCCGCAGTCAGCACCGCGGCCGTGCCGGAGGCATTGTCCTCGGCACCGTTGTAGATCGAATCTCCGTTCACCGGTGCGCGGACGCCCAGGTGGTCGTAGTGTCCGCCGATCAGTACCGCCTGGTTTGCCAGCCGGCCTTGCCCGGGCCAGCGACCGATCACGTTGTAGGTAGCCGAGCGGTGGATTTCGCTCTGGATGGTCGTCTCGATTCCGGCGGACAGTGGTACCGGCCGGAAGTCCCGCCGTGCAGCGGCCGGCATCAATTGGCCCAGGTCGGCGCCGCCGCGCCGCGCCAGGTCGGTGGCCGCGCCTTCGGTAAGCCACCCGGCGAACTTGAGAGAGGTGGGCGGACTCTCCAACCGCACCTGGGCACCGGTCCACGAAGAGGTGACGGTCGTCCAGGGATAGGTCGCGCTCTCCGTGGTATGGACCAGGAGGATTCCGGCCGCGCCCTGGCGCGCCGCTTCCTCGATCTTGTAGGTCCAGCGTCCATAGTAGGTGAGCGCCTTGCCCTTGAAGATCGTGGAATCGCGGAGCCCGGGATCGTTCACCAGCACCAGGACGATCTTGTTCTTGACATCAACGCCGCGGTAATCGTCCCACTGGTATTCCGGCGCAACGATCCCATAACCCACGAACACCACGTCTCCCGCCGCCCGAACTTCGGGCTCGTTCCGCATCGACCAGAGCACGTAGTCGTCCCGGTAGGTCAGACCTCGCGGCTGGGTGCCGGTCACCGACGTTGTGGACGACGGCGTGAGCGAGATGACCGGGACCTGGTGGAAGAAAGTTCCGCTGTCACCCGCCGGCTCCAGCCCCAGCCTCTGGAATTGCGCGGTGATGTACTTCGCCGCCAGCTCCCCGCCCCGAGTCGCCGGCGCCCGCCCCTCCAGCAGGTCGCTGGACAGAAACTCCAGGTGCGCCCGCATCACCCGTCCATCAACCGCCTGCGCGACTCGAGCAGCGGTGGTCACGGACTGCTGTGCTGGAAGCACTGAGGAGGCCAGGAGAGTCATCGCCAGGGTCACAACTTCAATTCGATTCATCAGAATCTCGCTTTCGCTCTTGGTGAACGTTCCATCAGCATCTTCCGAGACGCCAGCGCGGCATCATCTCCTCGCAAAAACCGCGAAGAAAGGCTTTAAATGATTTCTTGTTGTTCTTCGCGAGCTTCGCGCAGTTTTTCGCGCTCTTCGCGAGGAGCTTTTGCAAGGCTAGCCGCTAGCACGATCTTTACTTCCTCTGGTTGAGCGTCAGGCCGGCATCTACCGAGACGCGAGCCCGGCAACATCTCCTCGCGAAAACCGCGAAGAAAAGCTTTAAATGATTTCTTGTTGTTCTTCGCGAGCTTCGCGCAGTTGTTCGCGCTCTTCGCGAGGAGCTTTTGCAAGGCTAACCGCCAGCAGGATCTTCAGCACGATCTTCACTTCCTCTGATATGGCGATTCCGGATTCCACGTCGGCACACCCGGCGACATGGCCACCGAGTACAGTATCCGCGCCAGCACCCGGATATCCGTCACGGTTCCCTCGTAGTCATACCAGCTCTGCATCCCGTCCGAGGGCTGGTGGTACCGGGTGTTCAGATACTCCTCGATCTTCTGTTGCATCCATCCGGCCGGCTTGCCGACCGCGGTGTACCCGCCCCAGATGAAGAGCGACGGAATGCCGGCGTCGGCAAAGTTGTAGTGATCTGACCGCATGAAAAAATGCTGGTCTTCCAGGAATTTCTCCTCCGGGGCGCTGATACCGACGCTGAGTCCCTCCTCCCGCGCGGCTTTGCGAAACACGGTTCCCAGGCTGGAATAGTCGAGACCCAGCGCATAGGTGTCGCGGGTCTTCGCGTAGATGTTGATCCCGTCCATGTTGAGCATGGCCGTTGTGCGTTCCAGCGGAAACACCGGCGCCCACACGTATGCTTCCGACCCCAATAATCCCTCCTCTTCGGCATCGAAGGCGATGAACAGCACCGAGCGCCGGGGCACCACACCGGAACGGGCAAAGGCCTCGGCCGTCGTCAACAGTGCCGCAATCCCGTTGGCATTGTCCTCCGTGCCGTTGTAGATCGAATCACCATTCACCGGCGGGCCGATGCCGAGGTGATCGTAATGGCCCCCGAGAATGACTACCTGCTTGGCATCGGCACCCCGTCCCGGCCAGATCCCCAGCACGTTGCGCCCCTGGATGATGTGGATGGTGGTTGACGCCGCGGCAGTCAGCTCCATGGCAACCGGCACCGGCCTGAAATCCCGGCTGGCACTGCTGGTCTTCAACGCGGCGAGGTCCATCCCGGCCGCTCGAAACAGCCTGACCGCGGCGGAATCTCTAATCCACCCCGACAATCCCGAGGGAATCCCGCTCGGCTGGTCAGGCTGCTCTAACGAAATCCGCTCCTTGAACCACCCCCGTGGGATTTCCCCCCAGGGGTACCCGGTCGCCGCCGGGCTGTGAATGACCAGGGCACCGGCCGCGCCGTGGCGCAGCGCTTCCAGTGTCTTGGTGATGCGGTTGTGAGTGCTGGTGGCTTTGAAGAGGGTGCTGTCCACCTGGCCCGGGTTTCCGGCCAGCACGATCACCAGCTTGCCGCGGACATCCACATCCCGGTAGTCATCCCAGCGATTTTCCGCTGAGACGATGCCGTATCCCACGAAGACCGCCGGGCCGCGATACTCCTCGAGCGTGTCGCTGCCCAGGATGAGAAAAGCCTGGTCAACTGCCGGAGCAAACTGTTCACCGCCCGCGGCGAGCTCGGATCGTACGATTCTGTCAGCTTTGAGAGCAAAGGGCTGAAACCATCCGCTGTCCTGGCCCGCCGGACGCAAGCCCATGCGCTCGAACTGGGCCGCGATATAGCTGGCAGCGAGCCTGCCGCCCCTGGTTCCCGGGCCGCGACCTTCCATCAGGTCGTCGGACAGGTAATGGAAATGACTTTCGAACGCCTTGATGTTGACCTGGGATGCAATGCGAGTAACCGGGGCGGCCGGTTGCTGCGCGCGGGCGGCCTGGCCGAAGATGAGGCCGGCAAGAACGAGGAGCGGACGAATCATCATTTCCTGTTGGGAGTGAGAAATTCACGGATTTCTTGCACCACCCGGTCCGGCTGTTCTACGTGTGGCCGGTGCCAGGAGTTCCCCAGCACCACCAGGCGCGAGCGGGGGATCGCGGCGGCGACCTGCCGGCCGATTTCGAGCGGAATGAGCGGATCCAGTCCACCCCAGATCAGCAGGGTCGGCTGGCGAATGTCACGAAACCGATTCCTGAGCGCCGTGAAATCGAAATCGCGGAGAATCTCGGCTGCGGCATTCCGCGCGATCGACGCGGCTCCCGCTGACTCGGGCATGTCCGGCGGATCCCGCAGCCAGTCGGGGGCCTCGACCGGCACCAGGAGATCGCGCGCCCGGAGCGACCAGCCGGCAAGCCTCCGTTCCGCCGGGCTGAGCGGCTCCTTGCCGATGCCGAAGTTGATCTCGTAGCCGGCGGTCGCGATCAGCACCAGTCCGGTCACCCGGTCCGGTCGCGCCAGGGCCAGCCCGGCGGCCACCTCACCGCCCATCGAGTGCCCGATGGCGACGATGGGGCCAGTGGTCCAGCGGTCAATCAGGTCACTCACCCGGGCGACGGTCGAATCGAGACCGTGGGAACCGCGCGGGTTCTCGCTCAGGCCTGACCCGGGGAGATCGATCGCCAGGATCGAATAGTGCGATGCCAAAGCTTCGACCTCGCTCCGGAAGGCGAGCAGCGATTCTCCATAGCCGTGCAACAGGAGCAGTGTCGTGTCACCCGCCCCGGTGCGGAGCGCGCGCACGTGACCATCGCCCGCCTGGAGCCACTCCGCCTGGTAGGGTTGCGCCCGGTTTCGCTGCCGATCAACCAGGAGCAGGAGGGGAACCAGCAGCAGGATGGCCCCGGTCCACCAGAGGCGGGTGCGCACCGACGGTCGCATTAGCGGCCGCAGGTGATCCGAGAGATATTGCTCGGGACCATCGCCACCTGCTCACTGGTGGTCCCAAGCGTGTCACCGCCCAGCCAGGCGATTCCTTCCCCCTGGAGATCCAGCCCGGCGGCGTCGCAGCGAAAACCGCTGCTGACCGGCGTCAACCGATTGCCGTCGAAGGTGAAGAAATAGACATAGCGATAGGTCCGCACCGCGACGCGGCCATCCACCCCGAGCGCGGCATCGGTCACCAGGGAGGAGCCCCGTTCCGTGGATGGAATCGGCAATGCCTGGACCAACCGGGCGACGGCTTTTCCCTGGCTCCAGGCCGAACCCGGTATTCGAAACACCAGGGGACCTTCGCTTGAGGTCTTGGTGATCAGGAAGACATCCTGCGTCGCGGTCACCAGGATCGCCTCGACGTTGTGGGGCTTATCGGGGTACGTGACGGTGAGAATCGCGTTCGGCCGGGCCACGCTGTCTCTTCCCGCCCTGGGCTCCCGGATGCGGTAGATCTGCACCGGGTTTCGCCGCTCGTTGTTATCTCCCACGTCGGCCACGTAGAGGCAGTCCGCGTTTCCGCACCGTGCCCGGGCCATCGCCTCCCAATCCACATTTTCGGCCCCTTCCACCCGCACCACCCCTCGATCCCGGCCCAGCGTGTCCGTGGCAAACAGCTCAGGCGGATTGTCCGAGTCGTTGAGGGTCCACAGAATGTCCTTCTGGGTGGCACTGGTGACCAACGCCGAGCTCTCGGTAAGCCGGTGCTGCTGAAAGGGATGCTTGCCGAGGACGGTGGCCCGGAGGTCGGCGGGGGCCGCCTGGCCCTGGAGCAGGCTGGCCGGCTGGAGGGCCAGGGAGAAGAGAAGTACCGCGCGGATGAACATGACTGAATGTTATCATGACTGGGGACAAACCGACCTCAACTTGATCCCACCTCCTCGCCCCGTCATCTTTTGATTTCCCGGAACCGGAATGTCCATGCTCGAGAGCCTCAGAAACCGCCCCACGCCCAAACTGCCCGACCAGGTGCGGTTTGATGGGCGGATTCTGTTTCTGACCGAAGACCCCGCCCTGATCCGAAGCCAGCTCCAGGGGAAGGACCTGGCCTGGACTCCCGCGATTGCGCTTCGCAGCGACATCTCGACCGACGAAATCACTCCCGCCTACATCTGCTACTACTTCGACGAGACCCTGGGCGAATTCCCCTACCTTGGCCTCAAGGCGGGCGAGGAGTTCCCCCTGGGGCGTGGCTCGGTCAAGAATGGCGGGTTCGTCGTGTCGGTGAGCGGCAAGCGGCGGGGCAAGGGATCCAGCCGGGAGCAATCACCGTACGCCGAGATGATGGCCGGCATCAAGCTGGTGATCGCGGAAAACATCGAACGGATCTACCGGGAGAACTGCCAGAACCTCGGTCTCTTCACCAGCACGGATTTCGGGCTGATTGAGCGGATCCGCCGCGGGGAGGCCGTTCCGCTGGCCGAGTTTACCAGGGGGGAGGGCGAGATCACCCGCGGCATCATCGAGCACGGCGGATTGTTCCAGTACAACGTGGCCCGGATCCAGGGCAAGGTCACCGTGCCTTCGCTCCT
>JBDTTZ010000286.1:0-6408 GCA_040008015.1 Gemmatimonadota bacterium | reverse complement strand
TTCCCCGTGCCTTCAGCACCGCTTCGATCACTTCCCTCACCGCGCCATTCCCGCCCGGCGCCTCGGTGACGTAGGCCGCGAGGTCCTTCACTTCCTGCACCGCATTGGCGACGGCGATGGGCAGTCCGCACCGACGCAGGATCGGGATGTCGGCTATGTCGTCGCCCACGAACGCCAGCTGTTCCCAGGTGAGGCCGCGCTTGCCGAGCAGGTCCTGGACGGCCGGCAGCTTGGCGGCGCTGTTCACTTCGATGACGTCCGGAATCTTGAGTTCCCTGCCCCGGAGCCTGGTGGCCTCCGATTCCCGGCCGCTCACCCACGCGATCGCAATATCCGAATCCCGGAGCACTCCCATGCCCAGCCCGTCCTGGATGTCGAATCGCTTGAACTCGACCCGCTCGCCGTTCACGCTGCCGATGTACACCGCGTTGTCGGTCAGCACCCCGTCAACGTCGAGCCCCAGGAGCTTGATGCGACGGGCGATGACCGGATCAATCATTAGACCTGCCCCGCTCCCAGCGGGGCGGTCCGCGCCCGGGCGGCAAACCAGAGATCCAGAGTTTTCGTCAACAATTCTTCCAGCTTGTCCAGCGGCCATTGGGTCTCGGCGTCGCTGGGCGCTCGACGCGGATCGGGATGAGTCTCGATGAAGAACCCGTCGGCTCCGGCGACCGCTGCCGAGTAGAGGAGCGGCGGAATGAACTCGCGGAGGCCCCCGCTGGCGCCGCCGGCACCCTGACCCGGTTGCTGGACCGAATGGGTCGCGTCGAAGATCACCGGGACTCCGGTCGCCGCGGCGAGCCGGGGAAGATTGCGGAAGTCCACCACCAGGTCGCCGTAACCGAAGAAACTGCCCCGCTCGGTCACCGCGATCTCTCCGGCGCCGGCTCCCTTCAGCTTCTCCACCGCTCCGGCCATGCCCTCGGCCGCCATCCATTGGCCCTTCTTCACGTTCACCGGCTTGCCGGTCTGGCCGGCTGCTATCAGCAGGTCGGTCTGGCGGCAAAGGAATGCGGGGATCTGGAGCACATCCACCACGTCGGCCGCCGGCCTGGCCTGGTCGCTCTCATGGATATCGGTCAGAATCGGCAGCCCACTCTGCTGGCGGACCCGGTCCAGCACCCGCAGGCCCTCTTCCAGTCCCGGGCCGCGTGCGGCGCCGGCGCTGGAACGGTTCGCCTTGTCGAATGACGCCTTGAAGCAGATTGGAAGATCCAGCCGGGTGCTGAGCCGCGCCAGTGTCTCGGCGACCCTCGGCAGGACGTCTCCCGGTTCGATCACACAGGGCCCGGCGATCAGGAACGGCTGCCGCCGGAAACTCCAGGTCATGACCGATTGGCCTCGATCAGAGGATTCTTCTCGACCGGCGCATTGCGCAGCGTGCCACGCCGCACCGCCGCGCCGACGAAACCGGCGAACAGCGGATGGGGACGAGTCGGCCGCGATTTCAGCTCGGGATGGAACTGGCAGCCGAGGAACCAGGGATGGTCGGGCAACTCGATCACTTCCACCAGTCCGCCATCCGGCGACGTCCCCGACAACCGGAGCCCGTACTCCGCCAGCACGTCGCGATAGGCGTTGCTGACTTCCCAGCGGTGGCGATGCCGCTCGCTGATCTCGGTGGTGCCGTAGACCTGCGCGGCGCGGGAACCGGGACGCAGCTTGGCCGCATACGCGCCCAGCCGCATCGTACCACCCATGTCCGCGACGTTCTTCTGCGACTGCATGATGGAGATGACCGGCGTCTCGCACTCCGGCTCGAACTCGGTGCTGTTGGTATTGGGAAGCTTGCAGACGTTCCGGGCGAACTCGATGATCGCGACCTGGAGGCCGAGGCAGATTCCGAAGAACGGGATGCCGTGTTCCCGCGCGTAGCGGATTGCTTCCACCATCCCGTCCACGCCGCGCACCCCGAATCCGCCCGGGATGAGGAGCCCGTCGTACCCCTCCAGCAGGCGCGCCGCGGCTTCCTGGTCGGTGAACTGGTCGCTGCCCAGCCAGCCGATCTCGACACCCACGTTGTGGGGAATCCCGCCGTGAATCAGCGCTTCCTGCACCGATTTATAGGCATCGCTCAGGTCGGTGTACTTCCCCACCACTGCGATTCTCACCTTCCCGCCGGGATGCAGGATCCGCTCGGTCATCGCCTTCCACGCGGCCAGGTCAGGCTCTTTGGTCTCCAGCCTGAGGCGCTGGATGACCTCGCGGTCGATCCCCTGCTCGGCGAACTTGAGCGGGATCTCGTAGATCGAACGGACGTCGGGGCTTTCGATCACGCAGTTGAAATCCAGGTTGCAGAAGAGCGCGATCTTGCGCTTGATGTCGGCGGAGAGGGGGCGCTCGCTCCGGCAGATGAGGATATCGGGCTGGATTCCGATCTGCATCAGGTCGCGGACCGAGTGCTGGGTCGGCTTGGTCTTGAGCTCGCCCGCGGCCGCGATCCACGGCACCAGGGTCAGGTGGATGAAGATCGCATTATCGCGGCCCACTTCCTGGCGGAACTGCCGAATGGCCTCGAGGAACGGCAGCGACTCGATGTCGCCCACGGTGCCGCCGACCTCGGTGATCACCACGTCGTGATCGGGGGCGGGGCGGCGAATGGCGTTCTTGATTTCGTCGGTGATATGGGGAATCACTTGCACGGTGGAACCGAGGTACTCCCCCCGACGCTCCTTGCTGATCACCGTCTGGTAGATCCGTCCGGTGGTGATGTTATTCTGCTGGGATAGCGACCGGTCTATGAACCGCTCATAGTGGCCCAGGTCGAGATCGGTCTCGGCGCCATCATCGGTGACGTACACCTCACCGTGCTGGAACGGCGACATCGTCCCCGGGTCCACGTTGATGTAGGGGTCGAATTTCTGCATCGTCACCCGGAGCCCGCGCTCGACCAGCAGCCGGCCTAGCGACGCGGCGGCGATTCCCTTCCCGAGAGAGGAAACCACGCCGCCGGTGACGAAAATGAATTTGGTTGCGTTTGCCGCCATGGGTTCACCTCGATTGGGCATTCCAGTACGCTTCCGCCCGTTGCAGGTCTGAAGGGGTATCGATACCGGGGAGCACGGCCTGCGTGAGGCGCGCAACCCCGAAGGTCATCCCGTCTTCCAGTGCCCTTAACTGCTCCAGTCGTTCCACCTGTTCGATCGCGCTCATCGGGAGGCTGATCCAGCGGTCCAGCGCCGCCCGGGTGTAGACATAGAGACCGATGTGCTGCCAGTAGAGGCCGTCGGTGGGATCGGTGGGCTCCCGCCGGAATGGAATCACGGCGCGGGAGAAGTAAAGCGCCCGTCCCTTCGAGTCGGTCACCACTTTGACCCGGGCTGGATCGTTCACCAGCTCGAACTCCAGTGGCGCGGCCGCCGTGCCGACGTCGTCCCCGCCTTTCACCCGTTCGATCGCGCCGGCCAGGGCATCGCGCTCGATGAACGGCTCATCTCCCTGCACGTTGGCGATAATGTCGAAACCGGCGAATTCAGGTCTCCGGGCCACCTCGGCTACCCGTTCGGTGCCGGAAGAATGCTCGGGAGAGGTCATCACGGCCTCCACCCCGGAGCGTTCCACCACCCGGACGATCATGGGGGAGTCGGTCGCGACGACGACCTTGTCCAATACCCCGTGCTCAAGCACACGCTGGATGACCCGGGTCACCAAAGGCTCACCGGCCAGGAGTTGGAGCGGTTTATTAGGGAGTCTGGTAGAGCCCAGCCGGGCCGGGATAACACCAAGAATGCGCACGACAGAAGCTAATAAATGCGGGGCGGCATGTCAAAAGTCGTGCCTGACTTGGCCTTGGCGGGGGGAAGCAGGGTAAAGTATTGGGATTTAGTGATTTAATGATTTGGTGATTTAGTGATTGAACGACCCAAACCGACCGACAATCACTAAATCACTAAATCACCCAATCACTCAATTATGGTACGCTCGGATGCTCCGGTCCCTGCAGCAGGAACAGCCCTTCCCCGATGCTGGTAACCGCGATCGTGCCGCTCTTGAAATAGGGATAGTTGCTCCACGAGCCTTCAAAGACCGGGAGATTTTCACCGGTTGGGGTGGTGTCAAAGTTGCCAACCAACCGGGGTTTCAGGCGATCGCTGATGTCGATGATCCGCAGCCCGCTGGTGTAATTGGATTCGTACATCAGGTCTCCCTTGATGTACAGGTTATGATCGATGGACTTGACCTCCTGGATGAACTCCCCGGCCATCACCGGATCGTCCAGATCGCTCACGTCCCAGATCAGGGTGCGGGTCCCGGCGACCGTCCCGGCCGCTTCGTCGCCTTCATCGTCCATGTAGAAGTAGTGCTGGTCGTCGGTGAGCCAGCCCTGGTGGGAGTACGCCACGTTGGGATAGGCCGCGTGGGAAATGGCGCGCGGATTGGCCTTGTCCGTCACATCGGCAATGCCCAGCGCGGTTTCCGAGGAATTGAAGCAGATTTGGTGACCCCGGTATGCGCTATCGGGACCCGAGTAGACGACGCACTGGGCGTCGTGGGTGTATCCGGTATGCTGAAGTCCGGTGCCTGGATCGCCAAAACACCCGGCGAATTTCGGGTGGGCCGGCTCCCGGATATCGATCATGTGAAGCGCCCCGCCGCAGGTCTCGCCACCCGAGTTGGCACCCACCGCGTAGGCAAATCCGCTCACTGTATCAATCACGATATTGTGAGCGCTGTGAATCCGGTCATAGGTCGTGTCCGGCGTGAAGACTTCCGGAGTTGACCCGACCGAGCGCAGCCGCGTCAGGTCGAAGACCTGCATGCCGTGGGCAGCGGCACCGTCGGCCACGATATAGGCGTGGTCCTTGTACACCTTGATGTCCCGCCACGCGCTGGCCGGCGACCCTGGGGTCTTGGGCAGGTCACCCACCATTCGCGGGTGGGTCGGGTCGGTGATGTCCACGAACGACGTGCCGTCGATTCGTCCCACCAGGGCGTACTCTCGACCGTTGCTTGGGTCGGTCCAGCCCCAAAGATCATTCAGCTGGACTCCGCGCTTCCCGCCGATCTCGGCAATCGGGAGGAAGGCGAACAGATTGATATTGCGGCACTCAAAGACGCCTACGTTTCCCTGCCCGCAGTTCCGGCGACTACCCACCATCGGCTTCAGCTGTTCGACCGATTCCCACACCTTGTTACCCACGGTCCAGCCGGCGGCGCTATGGGAGACAAACGTGGCCGTGCCTGCCCCGAAGTCGTCATTGGGGAGGCCGATGACGCCGACATCGCCTGCCATAGCGATAGCGCTTCCAAAGAAATCACCCGGCTCGGCTCCCGGCGCCTTCAGCGTGCCGGCTTCCGCCCAGCTGCCATCGGCCCCGCGGGTCATGCGGTACACCACGCCGCGATTCTCCTTCGCACCACCGGCCGCGACCCACAGTTCCCCGTTCACCAGCCGAAGGGTCGAGCCAAACTGCGCCCTGCTCTCCGGGGAGGCCGGAGTGATCCGCCGCCGTTCGACCCACTGGCCGGAGCCATCGCGGCCGTAGGCCACCACGGCGCCCTGAGCCGAATCCAACCCGGGCGCGCCCACCAGCACCGTTTCACCGGCCACCAGGACCGCTGCACCAAACAGGGTGCCCCGGGGTACATCGCTCAACCGCAGACGGGCAACCTGGTTCCATGAGCCTCCCGGTGCGCTCCTGTCAAACACGTATGCGGCGCCCCGGGCGGTATCGGTTTGGGAGGCCCCGACCACCAGGAGATTGCCATCTTGCGAGATATTGCTGCCGAACAGAAGTTGGGGCATCGTGTCGCTGGGAACCAGGCTGCCGGCCTCGCTCCATTGACTGTTCGGACCACGGCGGAAGATTGCCACGGCGCCCCGGTTCCCATTGGCGCCCCAGGATACCAGGTAGGCTTCGTCGCCTTTCAGCATGACCTGCCGGCCATAGGCATTCCCCGCCGTGGCGGAAGCCGGAACCAGGGTAGTCACCAGCTGCCAGACCCCGGACCGATTCCGTTCATAGATGAACCCTGACCCCCGGATACTGTCATCGTAGGACGTGGCCCCGACCAGCAGCCGGTTCCCATCGAGGGAGAGGCTCCGGCCGAAACGGTCGAGCGCATGGCCATTGGGGGCGGTGATGGCACCAGTCTTTTTCCAAGTACCACCCTGGTTGCGATAGATGTGGATGACACCAGGGCCATAGTTGTTGATCGGCTCGCCAATGAGCATCTCGCCCCGGGAGACTGCCAGGGACGAGCCGTAAACTCTGGGCCCAGGCAGGCGCAGCAGCGAGCAGCAGGGCGACGGCTGCGGCCAAAAGTCTCTGGAATATCATTATGACGAGCCTCGGGGTGGTTTCCTGAGCGTACGAAAGATCGGAGCGAATGTTTTCACCGGTCCCGGTCGGTTCGGCGGGACTGAAAACTCTAGATGGCGCAGGGCCCGCCGAGGGTTGGCCGACC
>JBDTTZ010000285.1:0-3308 GCA_040008015.1 Gemmatimonadota bacterium | reverse complement strand
TCGCACATCAGCTCCCAGGCATCGCGCCCGATCTTCTCCAGCTTCCGGGCCAGCTCGGGGGTGATGTCGGCGGGGCAGACAGGGACCGATCCCAGGTCTTCCGGGCTCCCCTCGTCCCACTTGCTGGCGTAGGTCAGGATGGGCCAGCTGCCTTCCGGCATGTTCTCGAAGGTGATCTCGGCGATGGGCAGCATGGTCTTGCCGATGAAGCCGACGTTGAACTCCCGGCCGGCGACGTATTCCTGCACCAGCACGCTGTCCCACTGCTCGGCCATGAGTGCGATCCGCGTCTTCAGGCTCTTCCGGCTGGTGCACACGGCGCCGGCGTCGATGCCGAGGGAGGCGTCTTCAGCCGCGGGCTTCACGATGACGGGTAGCTCGAGGTGGGTGGGCACCTTGTTGCGGCGGGCCAGGGCGAACCGAGGGACAGGAATCCCGCTGGCAAGGAGCAGGGTATTGGCGACGTGTTTGCGGTGGCATACCGAGGTGGCCCAGGGGCGGCAGCCGGTATACGGCGTTCCGGTCAGCTCCAGCGTCCCGACGACCCAGTCCTCGTACTTCGAGTGGCCGTCCAGTCCTTCGACCAGGTTGAAGACCACGTCGGCCTGGCGGACCCTGTTGATGTAGCGCCAGTCGTTGAGCCGCACGGGGACCACGCTGGTCTCGTACCCGGCCTGGCGCAGGCTGGTCTGCACCGCGCGGACTCCTTCGACCGCCGCGATCACGTCCTTCTGTTCCCAATGAGGGCCACCCGGGTCGAACAGGATCGCCACCTTCATCAGGCGACCTCGGCCAGCAGGGGACGGCCGCTGATCCGCTGCCAGGCCATGTCGGCGGCGGTGCGAATCAGCTCCTCGTAGGTTAGTCCGGCGGCGCGCGCGGCCTTGGGGAAGCAGGAATTGTCCCGCGGGTCGGGCAGGATCCCGGGCAACGGGTTCAGCTCCACCAGCATCGGCTCGCCGGCCGCGTCGCAGCGGACGTCCACCCGTCCCCAGTCCCGGCACTCCAAGACCCGATACGCCGAGAGGGCCACGTTGCGGACTGCCGCGGCCAGCTTCTTGGGGATTCGGGCCGGGCACTCGAACATCTTGAGGGGTGACTCGATGCTGTCCCAGATCCACTTGGCTTCGTACCCGTAGATTGGCGGAGCGCCTTCCGGCAGCTCGTCGAACTTCATGCCCACGATCGGGAGGCAGCGGGCGGTTTCGCCGGTGCCCAGGATGGCCACCGTGAACTCGGCGCCCGGCAGGTAGGTCTCGGCCAGCACCGGCTCCTGGTAGGTGCCGAGCAGGTAGTCGGTCTGGCGGACCAGCGCCTTCCGGTCGGCGCACAGGCTTTTCACGCTCACGCCCTTGCCGGAGCCCTCGAAGGCCGGCTTCACGAACACCGGGAAGGGGAGGTCGCAATTCCGGGCGTCGGTCCGGGTCTCGAGCATCCGGAATGGCGCCGTC
This sequence comes from Gemmatimonadota bacterium, assembly GCA_040008015.1. Lineage (GTDB taxonomy): Bacteria > Gemmatimonadota > Gemmatimonadetes > Gemmatimonadales > GWC2-71-9 > DASYPP01. The sequence goes on along the minus strand of JBDTTZ010000285.1, from coordinate 1,857 downwards.
GGCACGCCGTGATGCTGGAGGATCTCCTTGGTCCGGCCCTTGTGCAGCGCCAGGCCCAGGGTCAGCGGATCGGAGCCGAGGTAGGGAATGTTCAGGAACTCACAGATCGCGGGGACGTGACCCTCGCGATTCACCCCGTACAGCCCTTCGGCGATGTTAAAGACGAAATCGGGCTTGGCGGCCGCGAGCTTCCGGGGGAAGTCGGCGTTGGCTTCCAGCCGAATGACCTCACCCAGCGGACGGAGCGCCTTGGCGACCGCGTCGATGGTGCCAGGCTCGTCCCATTCCGCGTACAGATCGGGCTGGTCGAGGTCGTACCGGAGAGAGCGATAGGATGCTTCGGAGGGAGTTGCGGACTCAAGATTCACCCCGGATTTTTTCGCCGGAGCACTTGGCTTGAGGTTGTAGGCCAATCCTATTCGGATTCCCAAACGATCCTCTGATGACGAGTCGCCTCACTGCGCGAGGCGGGCGAACGGCACTCAAATCTGCCCAGGGAAATCGTATGTCTTTGAATTTCAGTATCTAAGGTAAGAAAGAGTCATCCAACACACAATAGATTTTCTTAGCAAACCCCGCGCCCAAACCAGGTGACAAGTGACAAGTGACAAGTAAGAAGGCGTCCTTGTCACCTGTCACTTGCTACTTGTTACCGCTCCTGGCGCTGAAATGTCTCGAAGGTGTAGGGGTACTGGTTGCGGTCGTCGGCGGGATGTTTCTCCTCTGAGACGAGCGTCCAGTCGGCGGGATTGAAGGGCGGGAAGAAGACATCACCAGCGATAGCGGCATGCACCCGGGTAAGCTCGAGCCGGTCGGCGATCGGCAGCGCGGCCTCGAAGACCCGGGCCCCCCCGATCACGAAGACGGCACCATCGTCTTTTGCCAGCTTCAATGCATCCTCCATGCTGGGGACGGCGGTGACGCCGGCCGGCCGGAAGTCTTTCGAGTGCGAGAGAACGAGGTTTCGACGGTTGGGAAGCGGACGACCGATAGACTCGTAAGTCTTCCGGCCCATGATGACGGTGTGACCCGTGGTGAGCTGCTTGAACCGCCGCAGGTCGGCGGGGAGATACCAGGGCAGGGTTTTGGAACGGCCGATCACCCCGCCGTCGGCGACGGCCGCGATCAGGGTCAGCTTCATACGGCGATGGGGGCCGGGATCCGGGGGTGCGGATTGTAATCCAGGAGCTCGAAGTCCTCGTACCGGAAGTCGGAGAGCGAGGTGATCGCCGGGTTCAGCCGCAGGGTTGGGAGCGGCCGGGGGTCGCGCTCCAGCTGGAGCCGGACGGCGCCGTGATGATTGGAATAGAGGTGGGCGTCGCCCAGGGTGTGAATGAACTCGCCCGCCTCCAGGCCGGTAACCTGGGCGACCATCATGGTCAGCAGGGCATAGGACGCGATGTTGAAGGGGACGCCGAGGAAGACGTCCGCGCTCCGCTGGTAGAGCTGGCAGGAGAGCCGCCCGTCTACCACGTAGAACTGGAAGAGGGCGTGACAGGGCGCCAGCGCCATCCGGGGAATGTCGGCGACGTTCCAGGCGCTCACGATCAGCCGGCGGGAATCCGGGTTGGCCTGGATCTGCCGCACCACCTCGGCGATCTGGTCGATGTGCCGGCCGTCCGGGGCCGGCCAGGACCGCCACTGGTAGCCGTATACCGGGCCCAGCTCGCCCTCGGCATCCGCCCACTCATCCCAGATAGTCACGCCATTGTCGCGGAGATAGCGGACGTTGGTCTCGCCCCTCAAGAACCAGAGCAGCTCGTAGATGATCGACTTGAGGTGGAGCTTCTTGGTGGTGAGGAGGGGAAACCCGGCGGCCAGGTCGAAGCGCATCTGGTAGCCGAAGACGCTGAGCGT
>JBDTTZ010000284.1:0-7061 GCA_040008015.1 Gemmatimonadota bacterium | reverse complement strand
TCTCGCTTATGTGCCAAGTTGTCCGACGTTTCCCGCCGTCCTGGGGGACTGGCTGGCCACCGGGTTCAATTCATTCGGCGGCGCGTGGGCCGTGGCGGCGGGTCCCAACGCGATCGAGCTATCGGTGCTGGACTGGTTCCGCGGCTGGGTCGGGTTCCCGGCGGGCACCAGCGGCCTGCTGACCTCGGGTGGGAGCGCCGCCAATGTGACGGCGATGGTCGCGGCGCGCCACGCCGTGGTGCAGGATCAGCCCGGCCGCATCGAGCGAGTGACCCTCTACACCAGCTCCCAGGTCCACTCCTCGGTGGTGCGCGCAGCCTGGATCGCCGGCGTGCCCCGCACCAACGTACGGGCGATTCCGGTCGACAGCGGCTATCGGATGCGAGCGGACCTCCTGGCCCGCGCGGTGAAAGAGGACCGCGAGCGCGGGCTGCTGCCGTTCGCGGTGGTGGGCAGCGCCGGAACCACCAATACCGGTTCGGTCGATCCGTTGCACGCGATTGCGGACATCGCCGCGGAATCGGGCATCTGGTTCCACGTGGACGCGGCCTACGGCGGCTTCGCGATCCTCACCGACCGGGGCCGCGCCATGCTCGACGGCATCGAGCGAGCCGACAGCGTCACCCTGGATCCTCACAAGTGGCTCTTCGTCCCATTCGAATGCGGTTGCCTGCTGGCCCGGGACCCGCGGCGGCTGGTGGACGCGTTCCGGATTCTCCCCGAATACCTGCGAGACGTCGAGAGCGACGGTGAGGAAGTCAATTTCGCGGACTACGGCGAGCAGCTTACCCGCTACACCAGGGCCTTCAAGGTCTGGGTGTCGGTCAACTACTTCGGCCTGGGCGCGATCCGCTCGGCGATCGATACCGGCATCAACCTGGCGAAGCACGCCGAAGAATTGATGCGGGCCGACGCCCGGTTCGAGATCCTTTCACCGGCGCAGATGGGGATTATCTGTTTCCGGGTTCACCCCGCGGGGATGGACGATCCCGACCAGCTGAACCGGCTCAACGAGGAGATCAACCGGCGGGTGGTGAGCGGCGGGCGTCATTTCATTTCCTCTACCCGGCTGGACGGCAGGTTCTCGCTCCGAATCTGCGTGCTGGGATTCCGTACGACCCAACAGGACATCACGGACCTGGTCCGGAGTATTGCAGCGCTGAGCGGGGAGCGGTAATCTTCCTCTCGTGAAGCAACCCTCCGCTGCTGGGGAGGCGCTCCCCCGCGAATTGACGGATTTTCTCGTCGAGCTGGCCAACGCGATCAACAAGCACGCGATGTATCCCGACGGCCACCCGGTCCTGCTGACCGTGGCCGACGCGCTGGCGCGTTCACTGGGCCTGATCTTCCGCGACCGTGCCGCCATTGCCATGGGGATTTCCCCCACCCAGATCATCATTGCCGGCCTGACCACCGACACCAGCCAGGTGCTGGTGCGCGATCTCGCAGCCCGGCTGCACCGGCGGAATATCGGCGCCATCAAGCTCTACCGCGGCGTCGAGCCGAGCGAGATCGTGGACCTGTTGCGCGTCGTGGCGCGCGATTCGGCCACCTCGGACGACGGTGCCCCGATGGAGCGGCGCTGGCCTCACATCCGGCTGCACCCGGTGTCGTATAGCCAGCTGGAGCTGGTCGGCGACATCGCGGAGGCCGGGAAAGCCAGCTCGTGGGCAACGACGCTGTGGCTGGGGCTGGCGGTTGCCGCGCTCGAAACCGAGGCTGAAACGGAAAGCGGCGCCACGCCGGCCGCCCTGGCCCAGGCCATCGACGCGAGGAAAGGGGACGACGAGTACGGGCAGCGGATCGCCGGCCAGCTCACCGACCTGCTCGATGCCTGTCGCGCCCGGGGCGGCGCCGAGGCAATGGCGCTGGAAAGCCAGATCTCCCGACTGATCGGCTCCATGGCTCCGGAAACGCTCGAACGCCTGGTGAGCCTGGAGCCGAACGAAGCCGAGCGGAAACGGTTCCTGCTGGAGATGAGCCAGGCCATGGCGGTGGATGCGGTGCTCGACCTGGTGCAGGCCGCCGCCCGGGCCACCAGCCGCACCATCTCGCCGGCGCTGGTACAGCTGCTCGGCAAGATGGCCAATCACGCCCAGGAACCGGCATCCGACGTGCGGGTCAAGGCCGAGCTCGCCTTCCGCCAGCAGGTGCGCTCCCTGATCGAGGGTTGGGATGAATGGGAGCAGAAGGATCCCGCTCCCGACGACTACCAGCGCACCTTGACCCAGCTGGCCGCCGCCGGGAAGGGCCCGCTTCGGGGTCCCTCTCACAACTATGAATGCGAGCCTGAGCGGACCCTGCAATTGAGCCTCGAGGTCGGTGTCGGCACTGACGCCACCCGTGAAGCCGCGGGCCGGCTGCTCGAGAGCGGCGAGCTGAGACTGCTGCTCGATCTTCTCGACCGCTCACCCAACTACGGCCTGGCCGCGGAACTGCGGCACCAGGTGATCACCCCGGAGAGCCTGGGGCGCGCCCTGCAGAAGAGCTCCGTGGATTTTACCGCCATCGCGACCATGGTTCGGCTGGTGGGCGCTCCCGCCCTGCCCATGCTGCTGGACCAGCTGGAGCAGGCGCCGGATCCGGAGACGTTGCAGCAGTATGTCGCCATGCTGAAAGGCCTTGGCGATGGTCTGGGTGAGGCCGCCGTTGGACGACTGGCCGGTGCCCAGTGGCCGGCGCAGCGCAATCTGCTCACCCTGCTCGCCGCGCTCCCCGGTGTTCCCGCCGATTTTCAGCCGGCGGAGTTCACCAGGAATCCGGATCCCACCATCCGCAACATCTCGCTTCGCATCCTGTTGGGCGGCGGCTCCACCCGGGGCCGGGCCATCTGTGACGCGCTGGCGGGTGAGGACACCGCGACGGTGCGCCTGGGAATCGCCGCCGCGGTGGAAGGATGCCCGCCGGCGGCGGTGCCGCTCCTGATCCGGCAGATCGAACAGGGAGATTTTGAGCCGGGAGTCAAGGCCGCGGCGATCCGGGCGATCGCGCCGGTCAAACTACCGCTGGTGGTGGACTTCCTGGTGGGGTTGAGCACGACCCGAACCCTGTGGCTCCGTCGCAAGCGGCTAGCCCATCGCTCTCCCCAGGTCATCGCCGCGGTGACCGGGCTGGGCCGGCACTGGGCGCAACATCCCAGGGCTCGTGAGGTCCTCGGCATGGCCCGGGCCCACGCTGAAGCCGAGTTTCGCGCCGCGGCAACCGGGAGCTCTTCGTGAGCGACCAGGTCGTGTTCCTCACCAGCTTCGTTCAGACCCTGGCCACCATGCGGCTCTACAGTCCCGGGCATCCCGCCCGCTCCAGCGCGGTGGATTCTTCCTTCGCCCAGCTGGGACGACTGATCGCCACCAACCCGCGCCCCCAGTTCTCCTTCCTGGAGCAGAGCGTCATCTACGGCGACCTCCCCATGCACGAGCTGCCGCAATGGCCCTGGGCCGCCCGGCTGGCGGCGGTCGGGGTGCAGCGGATGGAGTTCGACGCGTCGGTCACCCGCAATGACTACGAGAACTTTCTCGATCACGTGCTGAACCTGCTCAGCACCGCGGATGACGACCTGCGGTTCGCCGGGCGCCGCACCACCGTCAAGTTCGGCCAGGTCGGAGTCCGGGAGGGCGAGGAGGTTGTCAAGGTCGAGCGGATCTCCACGCTCAAGGTCGCGTATACCCTGGACGCGGAAGTCGGGGTGGTGCAGTGGCTGCAGCAGCGCGCGGCGGAGGGTGGCGGGGTGGAGATCGCGGAAGTGGAATCGGTGGTGCGCTCGCTGGCCGTCGCGATGCACCAGGGCGGAAAACTCATGGCCCCGCTGCTCGAGCTCAAGACCTACGACCAGTATGCGTCGCTGCACTCCATCAACACGGCCGTGCTGGTGATGACGTTCGCGGAATCCCTGGGACTGGGCGACCAGGATTGCCACCAGTTCGGCATGGCGGCGGTTGTGCATGACATCGGGATGACTTCGGTGCCGCCGGAGCTGCAGACCGGGAACAACCTGAATCCCGAAGAACGGGCGATCATCGAACGCCACCCGGTGGAGGGCGCCCGTGTGCTGCTGGCCAGCAAGGATATCCCGCCGCTCGCGGCGACGGTGGCCTACGAACACCACATCCGGCCCGACGGGAACGGTTATCCCCGCCTGCACTATCCCCGGGAACCCCACTATGCCAGCCGGATCACCAGCGTGTGCTCGGCGTACGACGCGCTCCGCATGAAACGGCCATTTCGCCCAGCGTGGAACATGCACCGGGTGCTGGAGTACATCTATGAAGGAGCGGGGACGGTGTTCGACCGGGACGTAGCATGGCAGTTCGTCGGGATGATGCAGCGATTGGAAGGACGGATTAAGGCCCTATGACCGCATGGCCACCAGGTCCGACGCGCTGAACTCCCCGACCAGGAACGACCCGTTGTCCGTGCCCGGCCACGCGACGGTGGTCAGGGGGCCCGCGGCGGTGGCGTACAGACCCTGCCGGGCAATCGCGTTGCGCACCTGGGCCTGGCGGAAGAACTGGCGTTCGGATACCACGTACTGCATGACCAGCCGGTCGTGACAGCGATACGCCAGCGCCGCGGCCGGCTCTCCGTACACCCGGGTGATCCAGGCGCTGATCAGCCGCATGTGGGGCGCCTCGAGGCGGGGCACCGAGAACTGCAGCTCCCGGCGTAGCTGCGCCAGGTCGGTGCCGGCGGGCAGCTCCGCTTCGTTGATCTGGCGGAAGCTCGAAAGAATATCAGCCGGTACCGGGCCGGGAGCCTGGTCCAGGGTGACCGCTCCGGTCGGACCCATGGCCATACTCATCCCGCCCGATTTCTTCTGGTTGAGCCAGACCGCGAAGCCCCCCACCGCGGCGGCGGCGGCCCAGCCGCTCCAGGCGAGCAGCAGCTGTCGGCGCGACGTGCGCATGCCGGGATCGGTTTCCGCGGACGGCGTGATGGCGATCTGGGCCAGCACTCTCCCAGCCAGCTCCGAAGCGGCGGACGATTCCGACTCCTTCATCAGCCGGTTGCGAATGACGGTCTGGGCCCGCAGCTCGGCCCGGCAGGTGGCGCAGTTCGGAACGTGCGCTTCCACCCGCTCGCGCTCCTCCGGCGTCAACTCGTCGTCCACGTATCCCGCCAGCAGCTCGACGAACGCCGCGTGGGACCCTGCCACCGGATCTTGTTCACTCATGATTGACTCCGTGCCACTTTCCTGCGCTCCCCGCCAGCCCAGCTCTTGGGCAGGTCCCACCGGCTGGAGTGGGCCGAGATGAGCGAGGCGAGGAGCTTGCGTCCCCGGTAGATCCGGCTCATTACGGTCCCCAGCGGAACCCCGACAATTTCAGCGATCTCGTGGTAGCGCAGGCCTTCGAGATCGTGCAGCTCCACCGCAACCGAGAAGCTCTCCGGGATCATGTGGAGCAGCTCGTGGATCTGGGCCGAAGAGATGGCCTCAGCGAGCCGCTCGAAGGGCCCTGGTTCGTCGCTGACCGCCGCGTCCTCGGCTCCGTCCTCCAGGTGCAGCATGGGCGCCAGGATCTCCCGGTGCCCGCGCCGAGCCCGGAAGTCGCTCAGGACCGACCGCACGATCCGGTACAGCCAGGACCTGACACACCCTTCGTCCCGCAGATCGGTAAAGGCGAGCCATGCCCGGACAAAGGCGTCCTGGACCACGTCCTCGGCATCCGCCCGGTTGCCCAGCCGGCGGTTGGCGAACGCAACCATTCGATCCAGGTGCGGGAGTACCAGCGCCTGAAACCTGGCCTGCAGCAGTAGGGTGGTGCCGTGGTCAAGCGTTTCGGTTTTCGAACGCATACCCGTATCTGGAGGGAGTCAGGCGGCTCTGCTATGGCTGACGGCTCGCTTTCCCGAAGTATTCCCGCTTCCCCGGAGATTACGACTTTGTGACCCAGGCCACAAGGGGAATAACTTTGGGGGTCACTCCGGTCTGCTGGATATGCAGGTCACGCAGCATGCTATCCAACATTGAAAGCCGGAGGGGTTTATGCGGGCGTTTGCAACGGCACATCGGTGGCGTTGGTCTGGAATCCTGGCCGCGGCGGCGGCCATTGCGGTAGTGGCCTGTCAGGACAGCAGCAAGAGCCCAACCGGGGAGCGTGAACTCAGCCGTGGCAGGCTGGCATCGCGGGGTGTCCGGACCCAGTCGGCCCCTGTGGTGGTCGAGGTCTTCGCGCCGGATGAGGGCGACCCGGCCGGCGTGGACGGCATCGGTTGGTTCATCGACCTGGCAGTCGAGTTTCCCAACGGCATCGAGGCCACCGGCTTCACCGGCAACCAGTTGACCGGGCCCGGCGTCCACGAGAACGCGGCACCCTTCCCGGGCACATTCACGCCGGGCAAGGATGAAAAGTTCCAGGGGCTGATCGTCCTGCTCAGCACCAACACCCTGGGAGCCGGCTCCTGCCAGAATCTGTCCAACCTCTTCAATCTGACCGGTCCGACCTACGTGGAAGAGGACGAGACCGAGATATGGGATACCTGGATCATCACTACGGCGGATTTTGGGCACGACACCCCGAGTACTCTATGGGTGGCTGAGGCGCGGGACCTCGATGGCGACGGAGTGTATAACGATGCGCCCAATGTGGTGCCGGATGCCAACGGCGACGGCAAGTGCAACGAAGCGGACCTGAAGGCGGTGGGGCTGGCGTCTGCCGTTGCGGAGAAGCATTTCTTCATCAACTAAGCAACAACAAAACAAGTAACTGCAAGTAGGGGAAAGTAAGAGCAAGTAGGAAAAAGTAACCGCCGGCAGATCGATTTCTCTGTGGCGGTTACTTTCTTTTACTTGCTGTTACTTGCTCTACCTTCTTTTACTTCAGTTCACGGCTTTCGCGCGGCGATCGCGTCAATATCGAACGTCACCTGGTCCGCCACCCGGACTGATCCGCCGGGCCCGCCCCGGTAGGGCCGGATCCCGAAATCGGTTTGCTTGACCTCGAACGTTGCCCGGGCGTGGAGCGTATCGGTCCGGCTTTCCACCGCAAAGTCCACCGGGACATACTGCGTCTGCCCGTGCATGGTCAGGGCACCGAGGACTCGGAAGCCGCCCTGAATCGGCGTGA
>JBDTTZ010000283.1:0-5378 GCA_040008015.1 Gemmatimonadota bacterium | reverse complement strand
GAGCCCAGCTCGACCAGCACCCGGTCCCCGGTCACGGTGCCGAAGCGGTCGTTGAAGGTGCGGAGCTCATCGACGTCAAGCAGAATGAGGCTGAAGCTCAGCGCGTAGCGCCGGGCTCGTTCGAATTCCTCGCGGATCCGACGGTCGAGCGCATCGAGACTGCCGCACCCGGTGAGTGGATCGGTAGCGCCGGCCTGCATCTGGCGGCGATAGACACCGGCGCGCCGTTCTTCGGTTTCCAGCAGCCGGCTGGCGGCCTTGGCCAGGGTCCGGGCAAATTCGAGCTGGTGTTCGGTGAGCGGAATGTCGTTGGCCCCGGTGCGCAGCAGGAAGACTCCCGGCGTCCGTCCCTGCAGGTTGACCGGCAACGCCACGACGCTGCGCAGGTCCGGCTGCACGTGCTGGTCCGACCATCGCTGCCGGACGCTCTGGAAGAGCGGATCTTCAAGCACGTCCGACACCACGACCGGCCGTTCGGTGCGCACCGCTTCGACGATCTCGGGGTAACGGGTCAGGTCGACCTGCAGGTCGCGCACGGTGGGGTTCTCGAAGACCGCCAGCACCCGGCCCACCTGTTCGCCGGCGGGGGTGAGCACGAAGGAGCAGCGCGCCAGGTTCAGCGCCTCGCCGATCCGCCGCACCAGGGTCTGCACGATCTCATCAGGCCGCAACGCACCCGAGGCTTCCTGAAAAATGTCGAACAGCAGCTCGCTCTGCTCAGAAGACTGGCGCATCCCGTCCACGTCGGTCCGGCCCCGGATCCGGGCATGGGCCCGCGCAATGATCTCCGGCAGGTGACCGGGACTGACCATGACATCGGAAGCGCCGAGTCCGAGCACCCGGGTGATGCCTTCGGCATCGCCGTGGAGGAGTACGACGACGATCGGCACGCCTTGCCAGTGCCGGCCGGCCAGGCGGCCCAGCTCGTCGTTCAATTTGATATCGACTTCGGCCGAGGTCAGCAGGATGAGATCGGGGACGGGACCGCTGGGGCGGGAGATGGTAATACTGTCGGCCTCGGTGACCTGGAAGCCACCTCGGACCAGCGCGCGCTCCAGCCCCTCCGGCCGTGCGGCCGGATCGCCAAGCAATAAAACGCGCGGGCGCACAAAATCGGTCACGAATGTCGCCTAGAAGAGCGGGGGAACGTATCCATAAGGTCACCTCTGTCAAGCGACGGAGAGCACCTCAGCGCCCGAAAGACGACGATCGCCTCGGCGCGCACGTTTCTACCCAGGGCGGCGTTCCCAACGCACCGGGACGAGGCGTGGCGATCGGGGCGAACGTGATCCAGGTCTTTACCAAGACCCCGAACCAATGGCGCGAGCCTGAGATCAGCCAGACTGTTGGTGACACGTTTCGAGGCGAGCTGGAGCGTAGCGGCCTCGCCATAGCCTTTTCGCACGATTCGTACCTCATAAACCTCGCCTCTCCCGACCCCATCCTAAGTGGGCGCTCCGTAACGTCTTTCATCGCGGAACTGGCGCGCTGCCAAGCACTTGGAATCGCCGCTGTGGTGTCGCATCCGGGCAACCATATGGATGGCCGGGACGTCGGTCTGCAACGCAATGCGGAGAACTACACCCGGGCGCTCGCCGCCGTTCCCGGAGCCCTGAGGGTGCTCCTGGAGACACCCGCCGGCAGCGGAACCTGCCTGGGTGCCACCTTCGAAGAGATCGCGCGGCTGAGGGAACTGATCCCGCTCCCCCACCGCGACCGGGTTGGTTTCTGTGCCGACACCTGTCACCTGTATTCGGCCGGCTATGACCTGGTGGGAGATTTCGATGCGGTCTGGCGGCAATGGGACGACGTCATCGGATTGGGCCACCTCGAGTGTCTCCATCTCAACGATTCGGCAACCCCTTTTGCTTCCCGGCGCGACCGGCACGCGCTCATCGGCGAAGGTTCGCTGGGGCCGGGCCCCTTCCAGCGGATCATGTCGGATCCGCGGTTGCGGAGCATTCCCAAGATCATCGAGACGCCGAAAGGTACCGACCAGGTCCGGATGGACAGGAAGATGCTTCGAAGGCTGCGATCCTATGCAGCAATGGCGGAGTGACATTGTTGGATTGTGGAATTGGGGATTGTAGTGCGTTGACCATCGGCCGGTTCGTCTCCATCTTCCGGCCATGCGAATCCCCCCAATCCTCAGTGTGATGACCTTCGCGCTCGCGACGGCCGCCTCCGCCCAGCAGGTGCGGATTGGCGCGCGCCTGGGCGCGACCTGGTCCTCGACCCTGATGAAAGACGTTATCGTCAATCCGATCACGGTCAAGGCCGGTATTGCTCCTACCCTGGCGCTGACCGCGTCGATCCCCAGTGGCAAGAAGTACCGCATCGGCCTGGAGGCGGTGTTCTCGACCGCGTCGGTGAAGGCGAAGGAGAGCGGCACCACGACCGACCTGGGATCCCTCCGCACCGCGGCGCTCATGCTGGCGGCGGACGGCCCATTGATGGTGCGCGACTTCTATTTCCGGATCGGCGTCGGGTTCCTCAAGTATCTGCCCTCGGACAAGACCGGAATCTTTCTGCAGGGCGGGTCTGCCCGCATCACCGGGAACTTTACCGCCGAATATCGCAGGATCCTGCGGCCCGGCTGGTACGGGATGGGCGCCATTCGTTACGGGCTGAGCAGTTTCACCACCAAGGAGCTGCAGTCCCGCGGCTTCACCCGGAGCCAGGTGGTGCACCGGGTGGGACTCGAGCTCGGCGTGGCAAAGGATTTCTGACATGAAACTTCCCATGCGCCTGGCGCTCCTGGCCGCGGGCGCCCTGTCGGCCGGCTGCACCGACATCGGCACGCCGTCACGAGCGGTACCATACGAATCCCGGCTGTTCATCCCGTTCGACAATGGCGGGCAGCCGGCCGTGGACAGCCTGCGCTTTCACTGGCCCCGCTCTTCGTTTCCGGTTCGCTACTGGGTGGAAGACAGTCTCGAGGCCCCCGCGCTGGTCCGCGGCGCCATCGCGACCTGGAAGGAGGCCTTTCTCTACCGCGAATGGGATGCCGCGGTGGTCAGCGATTCCAGCTCGGCGGACGTCATCGTAAGGGTCGAGAACATTCCTCCCAAGCCAGGCCCGTCAACCATTCGGTTGGCCAGCCTGCGTCCCGAGTGCGAGGGTGCGACCGACGTGGACACTGTCGCCAACCGGCGGGAGTTCCTGGTGCCGGTGCGGATCTTTCTGAACCCCAAGTTCCAGAGCGACAGCCTCGGCCTCTGCATGAGAATTACGGCGACCCACGAGGTGGGCCACTCGATGGGCCTGCTGCAGCACTCCGGGGACGTGAACGACATCATGTTCACCGATCCCCGGGCGAACGGGCTCTCCGTCCGCGACATTGCCACGGTGGAGGCCCTGTATCACCGCGAGTCGGACATGCACCCGGTCAGGCCCTGAGTAGCCAGTCCGCAAGTAATTGCAATAGCGAGGCTTAGCGCCACGGAGCCCAGGGTGGTTGCGACACGCCCCTCCACGGTTGATCTTTCCCCTCCCTGTACATGCGCCCGCCTCCTGGCCGGAGGTCGGGCGCTGCCACTTGAACACCCATGCGCCGGACGCGCGGAAGGACGTCATGAGTACCCAGGCTGCCCCCCGCACCCGTGAGCCGCACCCGAACTACCGACTCGGCTTCGAGCCTCGCGGCATCCACGCCAATTTGATTGCTCCCCAACTGTACGAATACGCGCTGCGCCGCAATGAAGGAGTAGTGGCGGAGGGTGGTGCGCTGGCCGTCGTCACCACTCCGCACACCGGGCGGTCCCCCAACGACAAGTTCGTGGTGGATGAGCCCGGCTCCACCGGCCAGATCTGGTGGGAGAAGAACGCGAAGCTCTCGGAAGCCCAGTTCGACAAGCTGCTGACCCATGTCACGGCGCACCTGGCCGGGCAGGAGCTGTTCCTCCAGGATCTCTACGGCGGCGCTGATCCCGCCTACCGTCTCGCGGTCCGCTTTGTCACCCCGAATGCATGGCAGGCGCTGTTCGTGCGGAACATGTTCATTCGCCCCCGCCTGTCGGAGCTGGAAGGCTTCGATCCCGGCTTCACCGTGCTGCACGCGCCCGAGCTCCAGGCGGATCCGGCGGTGCACGGAACCCGGACCGGCACATTCATCGTCCTCCATTTCGGCCGCCGCATGGCCCTGATCGGTGGGACCCGGTATGCCGGCGAGATGAAGAAGGCGATTTTCACCGTCCTCAACTATTTCCTGCCGCAGCAGGGCGTGCTGCCAATGCATTGCTCGGCCAACATCGGGAAGGAGGGGGACACCGCGATCTTCTTCGGGCTTTCCGGCACCGGCAAGACCACGCTGTCGGCGGACGCCACTCGAGGCCTGATCGGCGATGACGAGCACGGCTGGAGCGAGCACGGGGTGTTCAACTTCGAGGGTGGCTGCTACGCCAAGGTGATCAAGCTGCGCCCCGACACCGAGCCGGAGATTTACGCCACGACCCACACCTTCGGCACCATCCTGGAAAACGTGGACCTCAGTCCGGATACCCGCCGGATCGACTTCGACTCATCCCGGATCACCGAGAATACCCGCGCCAGCTACCCGATCGATTTCATTCCCAACCACGTGCCCACCGGCGTGGGCGGGCTGCCGCGCAACATCGTCTTCCTGACCGCCGATGCCTTTGGCGTGCTGCCGCCGATCGCGCGGCTCACTTCGGAGCAGGCGATGTACCATTTCCTCTCCGGCTACACCGCGAAGGTGGCGGGCACCGAGCGGGGAGTGACCGAGCCGACCGCGACCTTCAGTTCCTGCTTCGGGGCGCCGTTCCTCCCGCTGCATCCCGGGGTATATGCCCGCATGCTGGGCGACCGGATCGCGCAGTATGGGTCACGTGTCTGGCTGATCAATACCGGGTGGACCGGCGGCGCGTACGGCGCCGGCACCCGCATCAGCCTGCCGCATACCCGCGCCATCGTGCGCGCCGCACTGTCCGGCAGCCTCGACCAGGTGCGCTACCGCAAGGACGACATCTTCGGCTTCGAGGTACCGGCCGAAATCCCCGGCGTACCGGCTGCCCTGCTCACGCCGCGGGAGACCTGGTCCGACAAGAGCGCGTACGACGCCCAGGCCGCGAAGCTGGCCGGCATGTTTTGCGACAATTTTGCGAAGTATGCGAGCGAGGTTCCGGAGGCCGTGCGATCCGCAGGACCAGTATCATGACTGAGGATTGAGGATTGAGGATTGAACGACCGCCCCGTTGAGTTCGAAGTCATTCGCGATCCACTCTGGGACAATATCAGGGTGGATCGCGCTGTTATGCGGCTGGTGGACACACCCGCCGTCCAGCGCCTGCGCTACATCCGCCAGCTGGGTCACGCCTTCCTGGTCTATCCCGGCGCCACCCATTCCCGCTTCGAGCACG
>JBDTTZ010000282.1:0-3318 GCA_040008015.1 Gemmatimonadota bacterium | reverse complement strand
CCCAGGGCGCGAAAACCGGCGGCGAGCTGCTGTCGCGTGTGCATGGCGGATCAGCGGTTCAATGGGAAGTTGAACATGATGGACGGATCGATCGCTTCCTCGCCCCCGGCTGACGCGTAGAGCGCCATGCCCGCGGCGTTCTCCCGGTCGGTGAGCACCCAGGCTTCGCGGCAGCCCAGGTGGCGGCCGATCTCGAGCAGGCTGGTGACCACGGCCTTACCCAGGCCCTGCCGGTGGTGGCTCGGCGCCACCCCCACCTCGTTGATGAAGAGCTCCGGAGCCTTGTCGGGATGGACATAATGCACTCCGCTGGCAAACCCCACCACCACGCCGTCCTCTATCGCGACCACGATGTGGTGGCGAGGGTCGCCGAGGAACTCGTCGGCCAGCCGGGCATCGACCGGGTTGTCGAACACGCCGGCGGCGACCCGGTTCAGCACCGCGCGATCGCCCTGCTGCAGAATCCGGATCTCAATAGCCACTGTATATTCTTCCCCCATGCCGAACTATTGGATTCTCAAGACCGAGCCCTCCACCTACTCCTTCGACCACCTGGTCCGCGAAAAGCAGGGAGCCTGGGACGGAGTCGCCAATCCAGTCGCCCTGAAGAATATGAGGACTATGGCCGTTGGCGACCCGGTGCTGATCTATCACACCGGCGACGAGAAAGCGATGGTGGGCATGGCCAAGGTCGTGCGGTCGGCGTATCCGGATCCGAAACTGAACAACGACAAGATGGTGGTGGTAGACCTCGAGGCGGGGAAGCCGCTCCCCACCCCGGTCACCCTCGCGGCCATCAAGGCCGATCCCGCCTTTGCCGACCTGGCCCTGGTGCGTCAGGGCAGGCTATCCGTCGTGCCCGTCCCCGAGAAACTCTGGAATCGCATTCTGGCAATGGCGAAAGCCGGGTCGGTACCCTGAGAGTAGTAGAAGCCTGGCATTCACCGCGGCCGGGGTTCATGGCTCCGGCGTGATCTACCGAAGAAACCCCGTAGTCATTACTTTCCGTCTCCCATGCCCAGCCCGAAGTTCGAAGTCGTCGCCCCGTTCGTTCCTGCGGGAGATCAGCCCCGCGCCATCGCCGAGTTGACCGCCGGCGTCCGCGCGGGCGCCAGATACCAGACCCTCCTCGGCGTCACCGGATCCGGCAAGACGATGACCCTGGCTAACGTGATCGCCAACGTCGGCAAGCCCACGCTCGTCCTTTCCCACAACAAGACCCTCGCGGCTCAGCTCTACGGTGAGCTTCGCCAGTTCCTGCCCAACAACGCCGTGGAGTATTTCGTTTCCTACTACGACTACTACCAGCCTGAGGCCTACGTCCCCCAGACCGACGTCTACATCGAAAAGGATGCGTCGATCAACGAAGACATCGAGTCGTTGCGGCTCCGGGCCACCACCAGCCTGGCCGAGCGGGACGATGTGGTCATCGTCGCCACGGTCAGCGCCATCTATGGGTTGGGAGACCCGGTCGAGTACCGCAAACAGATCGCCAGTGTGGCCCGCGGGGAGGAGCGCAGCCGGGACAGCATCCTGGCGGACCTGGTGCGCATTCAGTATCAGCGCAACGATGTCTCCTTCGAGCCTGGCACCTTCCGGGTGCGGGGAGACACCATCGAGGTCTTTCCGGCCTACGACGAAGTCGCCGTGCGGATCGAGCTCTGGGGAGACCTGGTCGAGCGGATCTCCAAGATCCGCCCCCTCACCGGCGAGGTGGTGCAGCAGCTGGACCGCTCGGCCATCTACCCGGCCAAGCACTTCGTCACCCAGCGGTCCACCATCGAGCGGGCGGTGAAAGTCATCAGGGCCGAGCTGGCCGAGCGCCTGCTCGAGCTGCGCACGGGCGGGAAACTGCTGGAGGCCCAGCGGCTGGAGTCACGCACCACATTCGACATCGAAATGATGCTGGAGATCGGGACCTGTGCCGGCATCGAGAATTATTCCCGGCCCCTGAGCGGCAGGCTGCCGGGCGAGCGGCCGGCCTGTCTTATCGACCACTTCCCCGGCGATTTCCTGGTGCTGGTGGATGAATCGCACGTGAGCCTCCCTCAGATCGGCGGCATGTATAACGGCGATCGGGCGCGGAAGACCGTGCTGGTGGACTATGGCTTCCGGCTTCCTTCGGCGCTGGATAACCGGCCGCTCCAGTTCGACGAATTCATCGGCCTGGTGCCGCAGATGATCGCGGTGTCCGCCACGCCCGGGGAATACGAGCTGAACCTCTCGCAGGGCCACGTCGTGGAACAGATTATCCGGCCTACGGGGTTGATCGATCCCGAGGTGATCATCCGGCCGGTGAAAGGCCAGGTGGACGACCTGCTGCACGAAATCCGGGAGCGGGTCGCCAAGCGCGAGCGGGTCCTGGTCACCACGCTCACCAAGCGCATGGCGGAAGATCTCACCGACTATCTCCAGCAGACCGGCGTGCTGGTGCGTTACCTCCACTCCGACATCGACGCGATCGAGCGGATGGAAATCCTGCGCGGCCTGCGGCTGGGAGATTTCGACGTCCTCGTGGGCATCAACCTGCTTCGCGAGGGCCTCGATCTCCCCGAGGTATCGCTGGTCGCCATCCTCGACGCGGACCAGGAGGGATTCCTCCGCTCGGACCGGTCGCTGATCCAGACGACCGGTCGCGCCGCCCGCCACCTGAATGGCAAGGCGATTCTCTACGCCGACCGGATGACCGGCTCGATGCAGCGCGCCATCGCCGAGATGGACCGCCGGCGGGATATCCAGCGGCGGCATAACGAGACCCACGGCATTACTCCAGTGTCGATCATCAAATCGCTGGAGGAAGTGCGGCTCTCCACCCGGGTCGCGGACGCGCGCACCGAGCGTCCCCCGGCGGCGAAAAGCCTCATGTCGGGAGACCTCCACGATCCGGCCCGCCGCGCCAAGGCGCTGGCGGCGCTGGAGCAGCAGATGAAAGAGGCGGCGGCCAACCTCGAGTTCGAGCTGGCGGCCATGCTCCGGGACCAGATTCTCGAGCTCAAGGCCGTGGGCGGGGTCGAGGCGAAACGCACCGCGCCCGGCCGCTCGCGGCGACGGGCCGGATGATGGTATCACACTGCCAACGCAAAGACGCGAAGTCGCAAAGAACCAATTGAAATCTCCTGGAGAGAATCGACGATTGAACCCGTACAGTGCTTCGCGTCTTGGCGCCTTCGCGTCGGCAGTTCTGGCCCTTGCCAATGCGATTGGGAATGACTCCATTGACCCTGAGTGAACCGCAGCTCCTGGAACAGGGTGAAGCCCTGGGTCGCGGTCTCGCGCCGGGGAGCGTGGTGTTCTTTATCGGCGAGCTCGGGGCGGGCA
>JBDTTZ010000281.1:0-4203 GCA_040008015.1 Gemmatimonadota bacterium | reverse complement strand
CAGGCTCATACGATGACCCCTTCGTCCCGGCGCTGCAGCTCGATGAACACGTCCTCGACCGAGGCCTGGCCGAACTGACGCACGATCTCTTCCCTGGTGCCGACGCCGAGCAGGTGGCCGCGCGACATGAACGCCAACCGCTTGCAGCGATCGGCCTCGTCCATGTAATGGGTGGTCACCAGGATCGTAGTCCCCCCCTCCGCCATCCGGTAAATCAGTTCCCAGAAGAGCCGCCGGGCGGCGGGATCCACGCCCGCCGTGGGTTCGTCGAGGAACACCATCTGGGGCCGGTGGACGGTAGCGCAGGCCAGCGCCAACCGCTGTTTCCAACCGCCGCTCAGGGTGCCGGCAAACTGGTCGGCGCGGGCAGCCAGCCGCAGCTCGACCAGCAGCTCTTCGCGCCGCTGGTTCCCCTCGCGTCCCCGCACTCCATAGATCTCGCTGTAGAACTTGAGGTTCTCGCGAACCGTGAGGTCCTCGTACAGCCCGAATCGCTGTGACATGTAGCCGATATTCCGCCGGATGTCCTCGCTCTGGGTCCGGATATCGTATCCTACGACGGTGGCGTCGCCCGCCGTGGGCTTCAGCAGTCCGCAGAACATCCGGATCATCGTGGTCTTGCCGGAGCCGTTGGGTCCCAGGAGTCCGAATACCTCGCCCCGCGTGATCGTCAGGTTGAGCGTGTCCACCGCCACCAGTTCGCCGAACACCTTGCGGAGGCCCCGGGTCTCGACGGCGAGACCGGCAGCCGGGGTCGGCCCGGTCATGGTCTGGCCTCCTCGAGGGAGCCTGAATCGCCCGGCGCCGGTTCTGACCGGGTGAAATACACCGTCATGGGTAACCCGGGTCGCAGGGTGTCCGTGGTATCGGTGAGTGCCACCTTCACACCGAACACCAGGTCGTGCCGCTCCTCTTCGGTCAGCGCGACGCGGGGAGTAAACTCCGCATTGTGATTGATCGCGACGACCCGGCCGTGATAGACTACATCTGGCCGGCCGTCGAGCCTGCCGGTCGCCGACTCACCCAGGTGCACCCAGGGTAGGTCCAGCTCGCCGACATACACCCGTACCCAGGGGCGGGAGAGATCCGCCAGGGTCAGCGCCGCGTGTCCCGCGCTCACCAGCTCTCCCACCTCGAAAAACCGCGGCAACACCACCCCATCGCTCGGCGCCACCAAGGTCAGCTCACCACTGGTGGCATTCCTCCCGGCCAGCCCGGCTTGGGCCTCTGCCACCCGGGCCCGCGCCGCCTGGATCTCCTCGGGACGAGCGCCGCGCTGCAGCCGGTCCAACGCGCTCCTCGCCGCATCGCGCCGGCTGGCGGCCTGGAGCGCCGCGGTTCGCGCGCGATCAACTTCCTGCTGGCCGACGACACCGGTCTGTCCCAGTCGCACCACCCGGGTGGAATCGGCACGGGCCCGCTCGTACTCGGCGAGCGCCCCGCGGTACCCGGCTTCGGCCCCGGCGATGTCTTCGCTCCGGGAGCCTCGCTCCAATTCGGCCAGCTGCGCCCGGGCCTGATCAACCCGGGCCTGGTAGCCCTGGATATCGGCGGGAAGGGTCGTGGCGGTCAGGGTCATCAGGGTATCACCGCGTTTGACCATGGCGCCCTCATCGACCCAGATGCGGCTCACCCGGCCGGTAACATTGGGAGCCACGTCGGTCTCCTGCACCTCGATGGTGCCTTGCGACTCGATGGTATCGCCGTGCCTGCCACAGGCGGCAAGGACCAGCGGCATCGCGACCAGCCTGCTCCATGCCATAGTCAATCTCCCCGGTGAACCGTCATCGTTGTCCTAAGCAGGCTGCTGAAAAAGCATTTGAGCTTGAGATTCCTCGGTCGCTACGCTCCCTCGGAATGACATATTCCTGGTTTTCAGCAGCCTGCTAGTCCTTCTGTTATTGCAATTGATCGATGACGCCCAGCGCCCGGTACGCCGCCACCCTGGCATTGGCGTAGTTCACCCGGGCCTGGATCAGCGCGTCCCGCGCATCGATGAGGGAGCCCTGGGCGTTGGTGGTTTCCACGCTTCCCGCCACTCCGTTGGTGAACCGTTGCTGCGCCTGGGAAAGCTCCTGCTCGGAAAGCCTGAGCCGATCTCCCGCGATCGCCACCTGTTGCCGGGCGGACGCGAGGTCGAGCAGGGCCTGCCGCGCATCGGTGTCGACCTGGTTCCGGGTGCTGCGCTCCTGGACCTCCTGCACTTCCACCTGGAGCCCCTGCTGCCGTGCCCGACGCTGCCGGCGGAACCCATCGATAATAGGGACGTTGACTGCCAGCTGGACGTTGTAGGTGTACTTCAGCTCGTCCAGCGTCTGCCCGGTTTCATTCACGCCTCCAGATACCGACACGCTGGGCAGGTTCTCATGGTGAATGGCGGAGAGCACCTTCCGCGCGGCATCGGTCCGGGCCCGCGCCGCGACCAGCTCGGCCCGATGCTCCCGGGCGTAGGCTGCAGCCGCCTCCTGGGTCTCCGGCAGCTGCACCGCGTCCACCGTCAACGAATCGGCCAGGATAAGCTCGGTGCTGGGCGGCAGGTCAAGCGCGCGCAGCAGATCGAGCCGAGCCCGGTCCCGGCTGTTCCGCGCTACTTCCAGTTGGGTCTGCACCGAGCCAAAGCTCACCTCGCTCCGGGTGGCGTCGATCGCGGGACTGATGCCCGCCTCGACCAGCTTGCGGGCCTGATCGAGCAATTCGGCGGCGACGGTGCTGTCGGCTTCCCTCGCGTGAACCGTTTCCGTGGTGCTCAGCACCCGCAAATAGGCGATGCCCGCGGTCGCGCCAGCCAGCTCGGCTGCGGCCCGCGCATCCTGGCCCGTCGCGACGGCAAGGTTCCGTTCGGCACTCAACCTCGAAAATGCCGCTGCGTCGAACAGGGTCTGCGCGGCGCGCAGCTGGAACCGGTACACGCTGAACGACGGCGTGACTCCGCTCGCGAAGGGGATTCCGAATTCGTCCAGGTTGACCGTTTGCCGGTTCCAGCTGGCGGCGCCGCTCACCTGGGGCAACAACTCCCCGGCCCGCTCGCTGACCCTGGTCCGGCCCGCTTCGGCGACCAGCCGGGCGGTTACCGCGCTGACTGCCCGCTGCCGGCCGAGGCGGATCGCGTCGAGCAGGGTGAGTGGTCGGCTGAGTGTCGTGTCCTGGTTCTGACCGGATGCAGAAGAGACCCGCCAGGTCACCAGCGCCAGGCAGACCAGAAGAACGCGTCGCATCGATAGCCTCATCTGAGTCAATGACGTCGTTAGGATCGGGAGAAGACTCCGGGGACCTTAGCTGGCCCCGGGAGACGATTCCCAAACCTAATGCGTGTTGGTGCGTTAGCCCTGCAGGCTTACTTCCGCGAGGCGTTGAGCAGCGCGGAGACCATGGCATCGAAGGTGAGGCCGCCTTCGTGCCGCTGGCCATTGATAAAGAACGTCGGCGTTCCATTGACCCCGCTCCGCACCCCGCCCAGGAAATCCGCCCGTACCCGGGCATCATGCGCCCCGGATTCCATCTCGCCGTTGAATTGCTTCATGGTGAGCTTGAGTTTCTTCGCGTAGCGTTGCAGCGACTCGTCATCCAGCTCTTCGTGATTGTCATGCAGCAGGTCGGCCATGTCCCAGAACTTGCCCTGGCTGTCCGCAGCCTCGGCCGCCAGCGCGGCTGCCCTGGCCCGGGGATGCACCTGGCTCAGTGGAAAGTGCCGGAAGACGACAAGCAGCGAGTCCTTGAGCTCGCGGCGGATCTCGTCCACGATGGGATGCAGCAGGGCGCAATGGGCGCACTGGAAGTCGGCATACTGCACCAGCACCAGCGATGCGCCGGCGGGACCGCGGGTGTGATCGCGCGGGGAGACGGGGATCAGCAGCCCGGCCATCAGCGTTTTCCGCTGGGCCGCGCCGCCAGGGATTCCAGGGCATCGAGGATGCCGTCGGCACCCGGGACGACACTGGTGTGGGGTGACAGGTGACTCCAGTGGATCGTCCCGGTCTCATCGAGCACGAACAGCGCGCGTTCGCTCATTCCCGTCTTCTCGTTGTAGACCCCGTAGCGCCGCATCACCGCGCCCCGGGGATTGAAGTCGGAGCCGAGCGCGAAGTGCAGGTTCCGGCTCTTCTGAAAGGCGGCGTGGCAGTAGACATTGTCCACCGACACCGCGAGGAGCTTTGCCCCCAGCCGCTCGAACTCCGGCAGCACCTCGTTGTACAGCGTGAGCTG
>JBDTTZ010000280.1:0-2468 GCA_040008015.1 Gemmatimonadota bacterium | reverse complement strand
GAGTTTGACTACGGGATGCACAAGGACAAGGCCACCGGCAACACCGACATCAAGACCCTGCACTTCATGGGAAAGATTGGCTATTCGCTGACCGGCCCGCGGGAGAGGGGCTGGGATTTCCTGGTGAACCTCGGAGCCGGGGCGGTGACTTTCGATGTCGACGGAGCGCCGAAGAAGTTCACCTACTTCGCCATCAACGCGGGTGCCAAGCTGGCCTACAACTTCAGCCCTTCGTTTGCACTGGTGTTGTCGCCCCAGGGCGACATCGCGTTCAGCAAGAAGAGTGAGCTGACCACCACCAACGCCTGGGTCTGGCCCTTTACGGCCGGACTGCGGGTGCGTTTCTAACCCATTTACCCGGAGAACCGTCCCATGAAGCAGCTCGACATACTCGCCGCGATCCTGCTGGTCGTCGGCGGACTGAACTGGGGGCTCGTCGCCTTTGCCAACTTTGACCTGGTGGCGGCCCTCACTGGAGCCGGGGCCTTCGGCGCCAAGAACATGCTGGGTGTGATTGTGTATGGCCTGGTCGGTCTCGCGGCCATCTACCAGGCGCTGGCCTGGAAGGCCATTCAGCGGCGCTGGCAGGCCCCGGCCTGAGCCCGGTGGATCGACGGAGGCTTGGGGCTTTTTCGCGTTGGACCGCTGTTCATCTCATATCGGGAGTTTGCTAAATGACCACTATTGCTCCAGTACCCGTGATCACCAGGGATATCGTGGACACCGCCGTTGCAAACGGCTCCTTCAAGACGCTGGCCGCAGCCCTCACAACGGCTGGCCTGGTCGCGACCCTGAAGGGTCCCGGACCGTTCACCGTCTTCGCTCCGACCGACGCCGCCTTTGCCAAGCTTCCGGCCGGTACCGTGGACGCGCTGCTCAAGGACCTGCCCAAGCTGACGGCAATCCTTACCTACCACGTGGCTCCGGGCCGGTTGCTGGCCGCAGACGTGGCCGCGATGACGGCGATCAAGACCGTTCAGGGTAGCGCACTCACGATCGCCGCCAGGGACGGCAAGGTAATGATCGACAGCGCTGAGGTCCTGGCCGCGAATGTCCCGGCCTCGAACGGCGTCATCCACGTCATCGATTCGGTATTAATCCCCAGCTGACCCAGTGGGCGGGAGCGGCACTCTCCCGGTAGCGTGCCGCTTTCGTCGGCCCGGCCCCATGGGGCCGGGGTGCGGGTAACAATCCGCGGTTGGTCAAGACCATTCGTGTCCAGGCGATCCCGGACTGTGCGTCAAGGAAGACCAGAAAGGTGGTGGGCCGGATGAGCCACAGACTGTACCGCCGTCAGGTTGTGGGCGGCACCTGCCGGCCACGAAGTGGGATATCCGGCTGAAAGGCGAGCGTGGAGTGGGGAGGAGGCGCGCGCCAGTTGGGAGCTGACGCCGGAGAAGTTCGAGATGTACGAGGGAAAGCTGGAGCAGACCTAACCCTGGGCGCGGCGGGACGCTGTCCTGCTCTGTCCCACCCGTCGCACCCGCGGAAACAGACGCCCCAACTCTGGCGGGAGGCGGACCGGCTTGAAGCAGGCGCTGGGGAAGAGGTAGTCCTCCCCGGATTCATCCACGACTCGCACCTGCCGATGGGCCGCAGCGTCGGGGTCGGGCATGAGCCGGTAGATCTTCCACTGGGCCAGGGAGGCTGGATAGTCTCCCGCGTCGACACAGACGACGAAACGCAGGACAGCGTTGGTCTGCTTCATTGTGGATCCAGGTAGCGTTTGATCTTCAGTTCCTTCCGGCCAATCCCGGTGGCTTCATACCAATGTAGCTCCGCTCGGCGCACCGTTCCATCGGCCAGCCTCACGGTGGCTTCTCCCTTCCGTTTTCTCCATCGCCCGCGACCGTAGGCCCGGATGAGGCGATCGAGCTCCCGGATCCGGTGCCCGACAGCCATGGTACGAGGCCCGCGGATATCTCCAATGATTTCGAATCCCATCCGTCCCCGCTACCTGTAGGCTCGGGGCAAGGATTGCACGGGTGATAGAAGGGGCTGTCATCGAGAAACCGCGGGATGGAGCAGAAAGACGGCTGCACCTCATCGCTAGCCCAGAAGGTCTCAAGCCTCAATCGCAACGGGCCCTACCGGTTGCACGACCACTCCCGGCGACTAGGAGGCAGGGGCCGTCAGGCCCCGTAATGCCGAGAGCCCGGGGCGTGAGCCCCGGGTAATGCGATCCCACATCGCACCCGCCGTGCCGAAGGCACGGGAGATCAATTCGAGATCCCAACGATGCCGGCCGGAGGCCGGCGGAACCCTGGCCGATTGGATTGAAAGGCGGCCCTTCGGGCCGGAATGGAGGACGCGACCACCGGTGCAACGGGCGCACGCAGTGCGCCCCTACATCGTGCCGGATGAAATCAGGCCGCTTCGCGGGGAGGTGCTCTAAAAAGGTGCAGGGTGCAGAGTGCAGGGTGCAGGGGTACAACTGCATGTCATCCCGAGCGATAGCGAGGGATCTC
>JBDTTZ010000279.1:0-7456 GCA_040008015.1 Gemmatimonadota bacterium | reverse complement strand
GCTCGCCCAGCATGGTGGCGTAGCCCTGGGGCAGCTGGTTGATGAACTCCGCGGCATTCGCCGCCTGGGCCGCGCGCTCGATCCGGGCCTGGTCGGCTCCCGGTGCGCCGTAGGCGATGTTGGCCGCCACGGTGTCATTGAGGAGCAGGGTGTCCTGGCCCACGACGGCGAGAAGGGAACGGATGGAGTGCCGTTTGAGCTGGGTCAGGGGGACTCCATCCATCAGGATCCGTCCCGCGCCGGGATCGTGGAAGCGCGGCAGCAGGTCCACCAGCGTCGTCTTCCCCGCCCCGGACGGGCCCACGATGGCCAGGACGTCACCCTTGGAAACCTTGAAGCTCACGTCGCGGAGCACCGGGTCACCGGTGCCATAACGGAAAGACACGTCCTGGAAGACGATGTCCCGGGTGAAGCCGGCGTCCCCCTCACCCGGACGGTCGATATCGGACGCGGGAACATCCAGCAGGGCGAAGACCCGTTCGGCGCTGGCGAGCGCCACGGCGAGCACCGCGGGAAACTGGCTCAGCGACTTGATGGGTGACATCATCTTGAGTGAGGCCACCAGGAAGGCGATCAGCGCCTCCGGCCGGAGCGGCAGTCCACCGGTGCCGAAGACCGGGCTGGTGCCGGCCCAGATGATGAGAATCACCAGCACCGCGCCGAAGATTTCACTGACCGGGCTGGTCAGCGAAGAGTAGCGCTGGGTCTTGATGACTTTCCTGCGATAGCGGTCCGACTGTTCCTGGAACCGGCGGGTTTCCTCTTCCTCCGCGGCGAAACTGCGAATCAGGCGAATCGCGCCCAGCCGCTCCGCCACCGTCGCGGTGATTTCACCCCGTTCCTCGGCACGGGCCCGGGAGTGGCGCCGGAGCCGGCGCAGCAGCTGCTGGATACCGATGACCAGGAGGGGGGCGGC
Organism: Gemmatimonadota bacterium; assembly: GCA_040008015.1. Lineage (GTDB taxonomy): Bacteria > Gemmatimonadota > Gemmatimonadetes > Gemmatimonadales > GWC2-71-9 > DASYPP01. Next base: position 6,540 of record JBDTTZ010000279.1, on the reverse strand, counting down.
CGCCAGCGTCAGCAGGGTGAGCTTCCACGAAGTAAGCCAGAGGATCAGCAGCGTCACCAGGATCATCATGAAGTTCTGGAAGAACGCGGCGAGGGCGGCGGTGATCGCGCTCTTGGTCTGGTCCACGTCGGTGATCATCCCGCTGATCAGCTGGCCGCCGCGGGTGCGCTGGAAGAAATCGAGATCGAGAGTCAGCAGGTGGCGGAAAAGCTGGCGGCGCAGGTCGCGGACCAGGCCCTCCTGCATGGCGACGTTGATCTGGCTCGAGGCATAGCTCATCACGTTCTTGATCAAAACACCGGCGAGCAGCAGCAGGACAATCCGCGCGGTGGCCGCTCCGGGCGAAGCTCCCGCGATGAACGGGTGGAGCAGCCACTCGCTCACCGCCTCCAGCCGGGTGGACTGGCCCAGCGCGCCGGCGGTCCCGAACAGTTGCTTCAGGAGCGGGATCAGCACCACGATGGTGAAGCCGTCCAGCAGCGAAGCCAGGAACGTGGTGAGCATGCCGAGGATGAAAAGTCCCCGGTAGGGCGTCACATAGGAGAGGAGACGGCGTTCGGTCTTCAAGACGGTAGGACGGTACGACGGCAGGACGGTAGGATGATCCTTCCCGTCGCAAATTGTTTGATCATGGGTCGAAAACCTCACACAGGCGGAAATACACGGACCGTAACCTACCGTCCTACCGTCCTACCGTCCTACCGTCTAGGGCTCAACAGCGCGATCGGCAGCACCACCTCTTCCGGGGTGACGCCGCCGTGCAGGAACGCGCCGCGGTAGCGGGCCTGGTATTCCCGGAGCTTCGTGGGGTACACGAAGAAGCGGTCGCCGGTGGCCAGCAGGAGCCGCACGTTGGGCCCCCGGGGCGGCAGGCCAAAGCTGGCCAGGTCGTCCACCGCGAGCGAGGCGTCCTTGTCCTGGGTTCGCAGGTCTTCTCCGAACTTGTACCGCAGGTTCGCGGTGGCGTCCCGCTTGGCGAATATCGTGGCCGGGGTGTGGCAGTGAATGGAGCCATGATCCGTCGTCAGCAGAACCGCGACGTTCCGGCGTTCCGCTTCCCGCAGGGCATCCCACAGGGGCGAGCGCTCGAACCAGGTCCGGGTGAGGCTGCGGAGCGCGGACGTATCGCGGGCCACTTCGAAGAGCGTGGAATTCTCGGTGCGTCCGTGGGTCAGCTGGTCGATGAAGTTGAACACCAGCGCAGTGACGCCCTCCTGCGCCAGGTGGGCGGGGAGCCGCTTCAGCAGGTTCTCGCCGTCGGCCGCGGTGAACACCTTCTCGTACCGCACCGGCACCTTGTGGCCGATCAGCTCCTCCATCTGCTCGGACAGCAGCTCGGCCTCATGGGCGTTGAGGCTCTTTTCGTCCTGGTCTTTCCAGAGCGTCGGGTGGCGCTGGGACAGCTCCAGCGGAAACAGCCCGCTGAAAATGGCGTTCCGCGCGTAAGGCGTCGCCGTCGGGAGGATCGAGAAGTAGTGTGCCGTCTCGATGTCAAAGCGAGTGCTGATGATGGGCCGCAGCACCTCCCACTGATCGAGCCGGAGGCAGTCCACCACCACCAGCATGACCTTGCCCCGCTCCTTGTAGATAGGCTGGAGGAATTCGGCTCCGATGTCCACCGAGAGCGGGGGGCGATCGCTGTTCCCTTCGGCGAGCCAGCGGGCGTAGTGCCGCTCAATGAAGCGGGCGAAGTCCTGCCGGAGACTGGCCTGGAGGTCGCGCAGTGCTTCCTGCAGACCGGGCTCGTCCACCTGCCCCAGCCGCACCTCCCATTCGGCCAGCTCCGAGACCAGCTCGACCCATTCCCGCCAGGACAGGAGCGAGCCGCGGCGGCCCTCCAACTCGCGGAACCGGGTGGCAAAGTCGCGCGAGAGGCGCTGCTGCCGGATCCGGTCGCCCTCGAGCAGCCGGGTGACCACGGAGAGGATCTGGCGCGGATTCACCGGCTTGACCAGGTAATCGGAGATCTCGGCGCCGATCGCGTCTTTCAGCGTTTCGTGCTCCTCGCTCTTGGTGACCATCACGACCGGCATGGCGTGGTCAATCGCGCGGATCGCCTGGAACAGCTCGAGACCCCGGCGCCCCGGCATGTGCTCGTCCAGCAGCACGACGCCATACGGTTGCCGCTGCAGGAGGACGAGGGCATCGTCGCCATGCGCGGTCGGTTCCACCGAGAACCCGTGTTCTTCGAGGAAGAGGATATGTGAGGTAAGGGTCTCGACCTCGTCGTCGACCCAGAGAATGCTTTTCGGTCTTGGCATTGCTTAAAACTAGACGGTAAGACGGTAAGGCGGTACGACGGTAAGAAATCCGGGACTCGAACGACCCATTGCAGCTTCCCGGACTCCGGCATTCCCGGTACATTCCGCCCCCCATATGCCGTCCACCACGCCGCTGCGCGTTCTCGCCATCCGGTTCAGCTCGATCGGCGACATCCTCCTCACCACCCCGTTGCTGCGCGCGGTGCGGGCCCGCTATCCGGAGGCCCACCTCGCATTCCTCACCAAGGAACCGTACGCTCCGCTGCTGGCGGACAACCCGCGCTTGAGCGACCTGATGACCCTGGGCCCCGACGAATCGCTGGGCCACCTGGCGGACCGGCTGCGAACCCGGCGATATACCCACGTGCTCGATCTTCACGGCAGCTTGCGCACCCGGGCGCTTCGGCTGCTGGTGCCGGGACGGTGGAGTGGATACCACAATCACCGGCTGGCCCGGGAGATCCTGATCCGCACCCGGCGGAACGTCTATCCCCGGGATATTCCCGTGCCGGAGCGTTATTTCGACGCGGTTCGCAAGCTCGATGTGCGCCCCGACGGGGAACCGCCGGAGTTTTTTCTCAATGAAAGGGCACGAACGGAGGCCACCGCCTGGCTTGCCCCGGCCCTCGGTGATTCGAGTCCCCTGATCGCGGTGGCACCGGGGGCCGCGCACCTGACCAAGCGCTGGCCGGTGGAATACTGGCGAGACCTGGTCGGCCGGCTGACCGCGCGCTCGTTCAACGTGGTCGTGGTGGGCGGCCCCGACGATCAGGCCGTTGCCAACGAGGTGACACTGGCCGGTGGCGGGCGCGCGGTAACCGCGGCCGGCAAGTTCGGGCTCCAGGGTACCGGGGCAATTATCGCCGCGAGCCGGCTCCTGGTTTCCGGAGACACCGGCGTGATGCACATGGCGACCGGCGTCAACACCCCGGTGATCGCGCTGTTCGGCCCCACGGTCCGCGCCTTCGGTTTCTTTCCCTACAGTCGCGGAGCCGTGGTACTGGAGCGGGATCTCGGCTGCCGTCCCTGCACCGCCTGGGGTACCGAGCGCTGCCCGCTCGGGCATCATCGCTGTCTCAGAGACATCGCCGCCCTGGAAGTCGAGGAAGTCGTCCTGCGGATGGTGGCGTGAGCGGGTGGGATCCGGCGTGCCTGGAGCTGGTGCGCCTGCTGGCCGGCACCGCCCGCGGCCCCCGGCGCGAAGGGCTCTTTGCACTCTGGCTGACGGTGCGAGTCACCCAGGACCTGCAGCTGGTTCCGCCGCCCGTCGAGCGCGCACACAAACGCCGGGTGGCGGCGCTGGAGCATCGGTTGGCCACGCTGACTTTGCCGCCGCAGCTCCGCCGGGCCTTGATGGCGGCCCTCATTCAACTCAAGAATCCCAAACCGGAAACCGCCGCCGACGTGCTGGGGCTGCTGGCCGCCCCGGTGCGGGACGGCATGGGCAGCGACGCGGGGGACGTGATCGCGGCCGCGGGGCGGGCGGCCAAGGCGAAGACGCCGCAACCGGGACGATGATGTTCACCCCGACCACGTTCTCCTACCCGAAACCTCGCGCCCGATCGCCCCTCACCCCCCACCCCTCTCCCCTTCGGGGCGAGGGGAGACTAGAGCCTGGATGACCTTCAGAGTTGCATCGTGGTTCCTCAATCGAATGACCCGATATCCGAGCGATGAAAGTCTTTCGTCGCGAGCCAGTCAACAATGAATCCTCGGACGACTGCCTGACGGCGAAATTTCAGGCCTCCAGCTTGGCGATTTCGAACCAGGCGCCATACCCGCTCCTCCGCCGGGGTTGGGCGCTTTCGCATTTCTCTTGCTTTGACCAGCTTTTCAGGAGCCCCACGCCGCTGCATCGCCCGGTCCTTGTACTGAAACGCGAGGATACCACGGAGATGGCCAACACCCAGCATCGTTGCCACGCAAGCCGGTACGGAACAACGCGACCACTCCGGTTTGTTCCCCTCGCCCCGAAGGGGAGAGGGGTCAGGGGTGAGGGGCGAAGCCCGAAGCAGGAGGGGCTCAGGGGTGAGATGCGAAGCCCGAAGCGGGAGGGGCTTGGTGATGAGGGGCTAAAGACAAGGGATGGAAGGGCGGCCAAGGCGAAGACGCCGCAACCGGGACGATGATGTTCGATCGTTACCGAAGTACTCCCCTCTACATTTTGCCCTTCCCGCCACTCATTGTGGCGCTGCTGGCCCTATTCGATCGCCACCAGCGACCGGAACTCATCTGGCTGGCCAGCGCTGTCGGCCTTGGCGTGATGCTGGTCGCGATGCTCGGCGCGGGGCGACTCCGAGCCGACGACGTCGGCCTCGATCGCGACATGCTGGCCCGCGGAATCGGGATAACGCTGATGACCTGGGCGGCAACGCAGGTGATCGGCGTGCTGCCCCGCGTGGTGGCCGAAGACCCCGTCGCGATTCATCGCTCCTGGCTTCATGGCAACCGACTCAAAGTCGGTGGACATTTCGTCGCCGGGTTCAGCACGGCAACCCTGGAAGAGGTCGCGCTGCGCGGATTCCTCCTGGTCCAGCTTTACCTGTTGTTCCATCACGATCCCAAGGATTCCAACCAGGGTCTGACCCGCGCCCTGGCGTTCACCGTCCTGACCGGGAATGCGATCGCGCTGATCGCCACTTGGCCGGTCGCGTCCACTCGCGACCTGCTGCTCACCCAGGCCCTGGCGGCCGGGCTCGGCCTCTACCTCAGCTGGATATATCTGCGCACCCGGAACCTGTTTTTCGCCATCGGGGTCCACACCCTGATACTGGCGCCGACGCCGGTAATGGCGGGTCTCCGGGGAGAGCCGGAATGGTTCTTTCCGGTGGTCGTGGCAGCAGTCGCGGCGGTGTGGGTGCTGCTATGGCCCCGACGTGATTGAGGAACATGGATTATCCTCCATCTTACCGTATGTCGCCACGCCAGCGTCCTCCCTCACCGTCCCGGGCCGAGTCCCTGGTCTCCCGCATGGACCAGGCGGGAACCAGCGCCACCGACAGCGTGGCCACCGGCTTCCCGTCCATTGACCGCGTCCTGGGCGGTGGTTTCCGGCGCCGTGATCTCATTGTGTTGACGGGCGACACCGGCAGCGGAAAATCGTCGCTGGCGCTGGGCCTTGCGATTCGAGTCGCCCTGGCCGGCACGCCGACGGTGTTTTACTCGGGCGAGATGAACGAGGACCGGCTGATGGAGCGGGCGCTGGCGCTGGAAGGACGGGCGTCGGTGGACGAGCTGCGGGCCGGGAAGCTCAAGGATCCCACCCGGGCCTCGGTCGGCCTGGCGGCGATCCGGCTTCGGGATTTGCCGCTCCTGGTGCGCGACCTGCACGGCGTGAGTCTCGAGGAGCTGGAGCAATCGCTCGATGTCATCCCGCGCCGGTCACTCGTCGTCATCGACCCGTTACAACTCATGCAACCCCAGACCCCGGTCGCCGACTCTGCGGAATCCCTGGCCAGCGCCACGCGCTCGCTCAAGGCGATCGCGCTGGAGAAAAACGCCGCCGTGCTGGCGGTGACCCAGGTCGCCGCCGATCTGGCGCGCCGCGAGGATCCCCGGCCCACGCTGGACGACCTGGGCGGACTCGGCGCCCTGAAGCAGCATGCCGACGTGGTGCTCGCGATCTATCGGGAAGAGATGTACCGGCCGGGCGGTGGGATGGAGGGCGCGACCGAACTGATCGTCGCCAAGAACCGGAATGGTCCAACCGGGTTTGTGGACCTGTTCTTCTACCAGAAGTGGCTGCGGTTCGAGGACATGCTGGACCCGGAAAAGTGACAAGTAACAGGTGACAAGTAACAGGGAACAGCTTCAACCTGTCACTTGTCACTTGTCACATGTCACTTGTTACTTCTCACGATCTACGGCTGTCCGCGCACCTTCACCGGCACGCTGCTGTTGCTGAAGGACCCGTCGCCCAGCTGGCCCTTGGAATTGTCGCCCCAGCAATAGAGCAGCGGTGCGTTGGTGACGCCGCAGCTGAAGCTGGCCCCGCTGCTCACGCCGGTGAAGCTGAGCCCGCCCAGGACCGCCACCGGACTCGAGCGGTTCGTCGTCGTTCCGTCGCCCAGCTGGCCGCCATCGTTCTCGCCCCAGCAGTACGCCTCGCCGGTTGACGTCACACCGCAGGTATGGCCGCCCCGCGCCTTCAACGTCTGGAAGGTGAGGCCGCCGAGCACGGTAACCGGCGCCAGGCGGTCTACGTTGGTTCCGTCGCCGATCTGAAGGAGCATGTTATCGCCCCAGCAGTAGGCGGCACCACTGGAGGTCAGGCCGCAGG
>JBDTTZ010000278.1:0-6274 GCA_040008015.1 Gemmatimonadota bacterium | reverse complement strand
TGAACGCCCACCGCAGAAACTCCGGCAACGCTTGTCCCCAGGTTGCCGGATCGTGACCTCCCTCCACTTCGAAATAGGTCATCTCGCGCCCCTCTCGGAATCCCTTCGTGACCAGGGCTTCCATCAATTCCCGGGTATCCTGGATCGCGTCGATCACCCCGTTTCCATCCCGGTCATCCCGTTCATCCTGCCGGCCCGCCTCCAGCCAGATTCGAACCTTCGGAACCCGCCTGGTCTCCCGCACCTGGCGGTGCATGATACGCGAGGCCTGCTTTGTCGCCACGGTGGAATCGTTGCTCCGCCACCAGAACGAGCCGGAGAAAACGCCCACCCTCCCGAAGACATCGGAATGGTTCCAGGCCAGGTCAAACGCCGAGAGCCCGCCCAGCGATGCGCCCATGATCGCCGTCTTCGAGGCTGACCGACTTACCCGGTAGCGCTGCTGGATCGCCGGGATCAGTTCCTCCAACAGAAACCGATCATACTTGCCCGCCTCGGCGCCCAGTCCCTGCGCGTTGGGCGATGCCGCGACGCCGTACTCCTGGATCCGCGCCTCGGTCGCGTGGACCGCCACCAGGAATAGCGGCTGAATCGCGCGCTTCCGGTACAGGCTGTCCAGGACCTGGGGCACTCGCATAGCCTCCAGGTCCTGGCCGTCGTTCATGAACAGCACCGGGTAGCGCCGCCGGTCGGCGCGATAGCCTGGCGGCAGCACGACGCGCACCGTGCGGCTGCGGCCGAGGATTGCGCTGGGAAAATCGGCGAGAGTGTCGATCCGGAGGCCGGATGCCCGGTCCGGGGTCTGAGCAGGAAGTGGCATGGATATGAAATGAAACAGGAGGACGAGCGCGGTTTGACGCATGACAGCGGGGAGTCTATTTCGGTCCACGCCGGATCTCCTGGAAGCGGCGCACCAGCGTGCGGTGCTGGGAGTCCAGCCGGCGCGACGCCCAGCGCGCGATCCAGCTCGATCGCGTGGCGCCCAATCCGGTTGCTATCCGGGCCGGCTTCCCCGCGTGAAACCGCTGCTTGAGATCCTGGCCTGCCGCCGCCGCCAGGACGTTGGCCGAAAGCACCGGGCCTTCCGAGAGACGCGGAGCGCCGGCTACCGGCATGATCGCCGTCCCCTGGTGCGCGGCCGCGCCGCCGGAGACAAACACGTTGCGGGCACCGGAAGAGCGCAGGTAATCATCCACCAGCAGAAATCCGCGCCCATCGGCAGGCAGCCCGGAGCCCTGCTGAATCGCTGGAGCCTCGGGCTCGGTCGCCCAGACCAGCAGGTCGAATGGCACTCGGGCCCCATTTGAAAGCTGGATCTGGTGCTCCTGCACCTGCCCGATGATTGCCCCGAGCATGAGAGTGACATCTTCCGCGCGAAGGGTCCGGCTGAGGCTCTCGTGGGTTCCGTTCCTTCCGCCGCCCAGGTATGGACCCGGATGCACCAGGGTCACGATGCCCTGGCCTCGCTGTCCGCGGTCCATCCGGTGTCGCAGTGCCAGCGCCAACTCGGCCCCCCAGAGCCCGTCTCCGACGACCACGATACGAGGGGCCTCGACTGGTGTGGCGGCCATCACCCGGTCCAGCTCCCCGAGTGCGCTGCGTAGCTGGGGCAGCCCGTGAACCTGGTGGCCATACTCCCGAACTCCTGCAATATTCTGGTCCCGGGCGGGAGCCCCCACTCCGATAGAGGCAATTTCATAGCTGAGCTCGGAGCCCCCGGATAGCCGCACCGACCGGTGATCGGGGTCGATGGCCACCGCTTCTTCGTGGACGAACCGGGCCCCCGCGGCATCCGACAGGCGGACCAGGTCGATGACGGCCTCATCCTCGCGGTAGTGCCCGGCCACGACTCCGGGGAGCATCGGGGCATAGACCTTGTCTCTCGAGGTTGCCACCAGCGTAACCTCGATCCCGGGCAGGGGCGTTCGGGCCAGCGCTTCCAGGAGGTAGAGGTGGGCGTGGCCCGTTCCGAGGATGAGGATCCGGGTGGTCATGTTGCAATCTAGCGATTTTGGCTGTAGAGTCCCGCCTTATGATTTTCACTCGTTTCTATGATGACGGCTTGGCCCAGGCCAGCTACCTCGTCGGCTGTACCGCGACCGGGGAGGCGTTGATCGTGGATCCCAATCGCGACCTCGAGCAGTACCTGCGCGGGACTGCGGCGCACGGACTCAAGATCTCGGCCGTCACGGAAACCCACATCCACGCCGATTTCGTGTCCGGCTCGAAGGAGCTGGCCGAGCGGACTGGCGCGAAGCTCTACCTGTCGGCCGAGGGTGGCAAGGACTGGCAGTACCAGTTTGCCGGCGCGAGCGGCGCCGAGCTGGTGCGAGACGGTTCCGTGATCCCGGTGGGAAACATCCGGATCGAGGTCCGCCATACACCCGGCCACACCCCGGAACACCTGAGCTTCCTGGTGACCGATGGCGCGGCCGCCACCGATCCGATGGGCGCCATCACCGGAGATTTTCTCTTTGTAGGCGACGTCGGCAGGCCGGACCTGCTGGAGAAAGCGGTCAAGGTGAGCGGATCCGCGGCGTCTGCGGCAAAGCAGATGTTCAAGAGCCTTCAGAAATTCAAAACTCTCCCCGACTATCTCCAGATCTGGCCCGGGCACGGAGCCGGCTCGGCGTGCGGCAAAGGGATGAGCGCGGTGCCCCAGTCCACGCTGGGGTACGAGAAGAGGTTCAACTGGGCGTTGACCGAAGACGACGAGGCCAGGTTCGTGAAGGCCATCCTGTCGGGCCAGCCGGAGCCACCTCGTTACTTCGCCGAGATGAAGCGGATGAACCGGGAGGGTCCTCGGAGCCTCAAGGGATTTCGGATGCCCCAGCTGCTACCGCCGGAACGGCTTCCTTCGATCCTGACGGAAGGCACCATGGTGGTGGATATCCGGTCCGCCCAGGAGTTCGCCGCGGGACACGTGGCCGGCACCATCAACATCCCGCTCAATCGCTCCTTCGTCACCTGGGCCGGCTGGCTGATTCCCTACACCAATGACTTCATTTTGCTGGCGCAAAAGCGGGATGGCGGGCCGGTTGCCCGGGCGGTGCGGGAGTTGGCGATGATCGGACTCGATCGGGTGGCGGGTGTCTTCGATCACAAGGCGATCGAGCAGTGGAGCGCGGCGGGAAAACCGCTGGTCACCGTGCCGGAGCTGTCAGCGGCCGACCTCGGCGCCCGCCGGCCGCGCCCGGTGATCATAGATGTGCGCGGCGAGTCCGAGTGGGAAGCCGGCCACATCAACGGCGCGCAGCACATCCCGCTGGGCTATCTCGTGGAGCGGATGGATGAAGTTCCCCGTGACCGTCCAGTGGTGGTCCATTGCCAGGGTGGCGGTCGCTCCCACATCGGGACCTCGCTGCTCCAGGCCCAGGGTTATCAGAACGTCAGCAACCTCACCGGCGGCATGGGAGCCTGGGAAGCTGCCGGCCTCCCGGTCGAGCGCGACGGCACCGGCTCATGATCGGGTGAATTCGTGGGTCGCCGAGACGTCGAACTGTCCCCGCCGGGCGACCCAGGTATGAATGTCCACCACGATATGGGGTGAATCCACCCGGATCACGCTGAACGAGCAGGGTTCGCCTCGCGACCTGGTTGAAGTCGCCGTTCCGCTCTGGATGACGGGAACCCTGTAGTCCTGGATCCCGAATCTGATGGTACTCCCCACATACACCAGGTGAAGGTGGCCGGCCAGGAAGAGGTCCACCTTGTGCCGCGCGAACATTTCCATCGCGTGCTGCGCATTCATGACGATGTCGACGCCATCCAGGTGCGCCGGCATGTCGAAGGGATGATGCCCCACCACGATCTTCGTCTGGTTGTTGCGGAGACCGCCCAGGCTTGCCTCGAGCCCGTCAATCTGCTCCTGGTTGATTCTTCCTCCCTTGATCACCAGCGCACGCGCGGTGTTGACGCCGAGGACCGCGATCTCGTCATCGATATAGCTGGGCGCCAGGTCCGCAGTGATGATTTTCCGGTAATTCCCCAATGGATGAGCGAATCGCCGGACCAGGTTGTACGCCGGCACGTCGTGGTTGCCCGGCAGCACCAGCTGCGGAGCCGGGAGCCGGCCGAGAAAAGCCCGCGCGTCCTCGAACTGGTTCTCCCGGGCGCGCTGGGTCAGGTCGCCGGAGATGACGACGAGGTCGGGCTTCAGCTCCCTCACCGTGGAGACGGCGGGCTCGATGGTCGGCTCCAGGATGGTGCCGAAGTGCAGGTCGGACAACTGGACGATGGTTCGCATCGCTCAGTCCGCTCCGCGAGGGGCCATGACCCGCAATGCGCCGGGCTGAACCTGGTAGCGGAGCGGCGTGGCCAGCCGGACAACCTCGCCGTCGATGGAGATGCTGAGCTGGCGGTGCCGCGATTCGATGACGCATTCGGTGACCAGCATGGCATCGAAGTCCTCGCCGGTGCGGGGCCGTCCAAAGAGGGCCCGCACCGAAAACCAGAGCAGCTTGAACGGGCCGGTAGGATGCGGGATGTACAGGCAGAGCACGCCGTTCGTCAGGGTAGCGCGGGAGGGAACCTGCACGCCATCGAGGACGTATTCGTTGTTTCCCACGAAGACGATCGGCGTCGTCCGGACGATCTTCTTGCCCGCCACGGTCACCGTAAGGCTCAACCGGGGAAAGCGCGCCAGCGCCTTGAGCGTGGCCCAGGCCGCCGCCGGCCACTTCGACCATCCGCGCTCCTGCTGGCCTTCCCTGAGCTCGACGACGATGGGATAGAGACCCAGCCCGGAGTTGTTGAGGAACACCCGGTCGTTGACCGATCCGGTGTCCACGTTGATCACGACGCCCCCGGAGAGCACTTCGACCGCAGGTTCCAGCTCCAGCGGAATCTTGAGGTCCCTGGCGAAATGATTCAGAGTGCCTAGGGGCAGGACACCCAGGATGCACTCGCTGTGCACCAGCCCCGATGCGACCGCGTTGATGGTTCCGTCCCCGCCTCCCGCGATCACCATCACGGCGCCCTGGGCGACGGCCTCCTTCGCCAGGGCCGAGACGTCATCGCCCTCCGCCGGGAAAACCAGCTGGCAGCAGGGGAACGCGGCGGTCAGCAGGCCGGTCAGCGTTTCGCGGGCGTCCGGGCTGGCCATACCACCGGCGTTGCCGTTGATAATGGCCTGGTACCGTGGGGTCATGCGACGGAGAATACACCTAGGCCGGAGCCCTCGCGGTGACGACCTTCACCAGCTCGCCCAGGAACCCGTCCCATCCGAACGGGTAATCGCTGATATCCGCGGTGCGCTGGAACCCCGCGTGCACGAAGGTCAGCTCGGTTCCCCCCGCCACCGGCTGGAGGAAGAAACTGATAGTCTGACCGGTGACCGTCTTGTCCCCTCGCCAGTCGGGCCAGTCCAGGACCAGCTTCTGGTTGGGAACGATCTCGAGAATCCGGGTGGGTCCTCCCTCCACATCTCGCCCGTCCACCTGGTATTTCCAGCCCAGGACGTAACGTCCGCCCGGTTTCGGATCGACCACGGCCGACTCGGTGCCAAACCACTGGTTGATCAGTTTCGGTTCAATCAGGGCGCGGAACACCGCCTCGGGCCCCGCCTCGATACGAATGACCATTCGAATCTCGGGAGCCGGGTCGGCGTAATCGAGGAGGATGATCCCACTTCCACCGGCGAGATGCTCCGCGAGGTTGCGGAAGGCGAGCCGCCAGTGATCCTCGATCAGCTCCCGTTCACGCGGCATCCCCAGGTCGCCTTTGATGTGGTGATGCAGGGTAAGCTGCGACCCTTCGGCTTCTGCAGCCACCGTGAGCGTTACCTCGGTGTCCACACCGTAAATCGGCCAGGTGAAGGCCAGTAGCCGTCCCGGCTCCAGTCTGCTGATGCTCTGCCGTGCCTCTGCCTCCCCGGGCGCACCCAGCGTGTGCTTCCCCCAGAATCGGTAGCTGCCTCCCGGCTTCAACTGGACGATCGCTCGCTCGGCGAACCACCGGGTCAGTTGAGCCGGATCGGTCAGCGCGGCAAAGACCTTGTCCGTCGATGTGTCGAGTTTCCAGCCGTGTTCGTAGGTCCAGCTCATCATTTCCCCCTTGGTTCCGATTCAACCACCCGCTTGAGGTCATGCAGTCGGGCCGCCCAGAAGACCCGGTAGTGGTCCAGCCACCTTTCGACGTCGCGCAGCGGCTCGGGATTGAGTGAATAGAGCCGGGATTGCGCGACCCGCCGCTCCTGCACCAGTCCCGCCTTCCGCAGGACCCGGAGATGGCGCGAAATGGCCGGGCGGCTCACCGGGAAGACCTCCGCGATGTC
>JBDTTZ010000277.1:0-17090 GCA_040008015.1 Gemmatimonadota bacterium | reverse complement strand
CGGGATTCAACGCCGAGCCCGGCTCACCACTGCTCCACTGCACCAGGACGTTGGGGACGGATGTGCCTTCCCGGGAACCCGCACCCTGAGCCGCTGCCGAAGCGGCTGCCCGAGCAAACCGGCCTGCCAGTGTCCGTCCCCCTTGCTATGCTCCAGCGTCGCGGCAGGGAGAGGCGTCCCAGTGGTGTCCGGGTCGGTGATCTGGGGGTGGCCATTGGGATGATCGGTAGGCTACTCCACTACGATGATTCCACTCATCCCGGCATGAAGGTTACAGTCATAGTGGTACGTCCCGGGAGCCCCAAAGAACACCGGCCCGAAGATGAAGGGGGCTTTGATCCTCCCGGAGATTCCCTGGAACAGGGGACTACCCTGCGGGATGACGTTGTGCTCTCCGCTGGGCCCGCTCTGCCAGGTCCATTGCACCGACTCCCCCACCGAGATGGTATCCACCGAAGGCGCCGCGGTCCCGTTGGAAACGCTCTGGAAGAAATCGTTCTTGATCAGCACTTCCTTGACGACGGTGACGGAATGGGCGGTGAAGAGCACGGTGTCATTGGCGGTGCTGACCGCCCGAATCACCAGCGTCTCCGCCGATCCGCCCACGGTGAGAGTGGTGGCCGCCAGTCCCCCGGCATCGGTCAGCGTCGATGCGGCCACGCTCCCGCTCCCGGTCACCAGGGACCAAGCGATCGGCGCGCCGACGACGGTGTTGATGAACTGATCGGTGACCTGGACCTTGAGCGGGAACTGCACGGCGGTGTTCACCAGCGCGGCCTGGTTGTCTCCGCTGGAAATCGTGAGATTCGCCGGCGGACCAGCGGCGATAGTGACCGCGAAGTTCACGGTGGAACCGCCGGAAAGGGTGGCACTGGCGCCCTGTCCCCCCGAGCGGGTTCCCGCCGTCATCCGGATCGCGGCCTGGCCCTGGGCATCGGTGACGCTGCTGCCCGGGCTGAGGACCGCTCCCAGGGCCGCACTGCTCCAGTTGACCGTCACTCCCGCCTTGGCGCTCCCGTCCTGGCTAACCACCACCCGGAACGAATCGGCCAGCAGCTGCGCCACCGTCCCGTTCTGATGATCGCCGCTGTTCGCGGCCGCCTTGGCCACGACCGGACCGCCGTTGGGCCCTCCGCCGCCGCCCCCACCGTCCCCGCCACCGCACCCGGCGAGAAACGCGAGAGCCCCGAGCAATGCCCCGGTCGTCGAGCGTCGCCGCCCCATCCAACTCATTCTGACTTCTCACCGCACCACGATGGTGCCCGACATACCGGTCGGCGGGTTTCCAGGAGCGCCGTGCTGAGTGCAGTAGTAGAAATAAGTGCCCGCTGTGGCAAACGTGATCGGGCCATAGCTGTGCGGAGTGTTCGCAACTCCGGCGGGGTCGCTGACAAAAGCCGTCGGCCCGGTGGAGGTGACGCTGTGGCCCGAGGCTGCCCAGTTCCAGGTGACGGTGCCACCGACCGCAACGGTGTCGACCTTCGGAGTGAAGTTGGTACCCGGCGATCCGACCGCGATCGTGATGTCGGTGGGCGGTGGCGGCGGATTGACCCCGGTAAGGTTGAACGTCTGGGGCGACCCGCCAAGGGTCCCCGCTGTCGCCGTGATCACGATAGCGCCCGGCGTGGCGCCCACGGTCACGGTGCTGTTGGCGATGCCGCTCCCATTGGTGTTGCCCAGGAGCGGAACCATCGTCGCGTCACCCGAGATCAGCCAGTCAATTGCTACGTTGGAAACCCCGTTGCCGAACTGGTCGATCGCCTTGACGCTGACCGGGTTGGCGATCTGGGAATTGAGCTCTCCCTGCTGAAGGTCGCCGCCATTCTTCTGCAGGTCGGTGGCGGCATCGGCGTTGGCCTGCGCATGAAACGTGAGCGGTGAGCCTGTGGCGCCACTGGACGCGGCCACCGCGGTCTGCGCTCCGGAGGTCTGGCCCAGGGTGAGGATGCTGCACGCCATGCCGTCCGCCCCGGTATTGGTAGACGGCGCGCTCATGCTGCCGCCGCTGGGGGTCGACCAGGTCACCGCGACGCCGGATTTGGCCGAACCGTCCGAAGTCACCAAAACACAGAATGCATTGAGCAGGGCGGCCGCGACGGTCCCGGTCTGATTGTCTCCGTTGACGGCGGCCTTGGCTATGAGCACGGTGGGATTGTTGCCGCCTCCGCCACCATCTCCGCCACCGCATGATCCCAGGACTCCTGCCAGCAAAACCGTAGAAAAGCGTAAGAGGCGCATGAGATTGGGCTCCTATTGGTGACCACGGATTTCAGAATGGAACTAGAAGGCTCAGATCTGAGAATATCACTCTTCAAGCATCCTGCAAGATGGAACCGGAAACGGGGCGATTCAGGGGGTCGCGGTGACCTGAAAGACCACATTAAGCGCGCTCTGATTGCCCGGAAGCTTGGCCCGGACCTGGATCGGCCCCGGCGTCGGACCGAGATTGATAGTGGCGCTGGTCAGCCCGTCGGCATCCGACGTCGTCGTGGCAGTCGCCACCGACGCATCTCCCGACAGTACCGACCACTCCACGCTGGCACCGGGAAAGGCGTTGTTGAACTCGTCCCCCACTCGGGCTATCAGGGGCTCCGGGAGCTCCGTATTCACCGGCCCGGTCTGGCCGTCTCCGCTGGCGATTTCCATCGTAAAGGCAAAGTTGGGAACTGCCGTGGCAGTAAATGTCACCGCCGATCCGGTTTGCCCCGCCAGCTGCACCCGCGACTGGTAGGAACCCGAGTGAATTCCCAGGGTCCAGCGTGAGGTCGCGATGCCGTCGGGTCCCGTGATGCTGGCGGCGGGACTGAATACCCCCTGCCCCGAGTCGACCATCCACTCCACTCCCTGAGCCCCGACCGGCACCCCGTCCCGGGTCACCAGGACTCGGAGCGGCTCCGGCAGGGTATGACCGGTGGTCCACGATTGGAGATCGCCGGCTGAGGTGGGCGCCTTGGTGAGGGCAACAACCGGTTCCGGCCCGGCGGGCTTGTCTGCGCTGCAACCAAGCGCCAGCACCGCGGACAGCAGGACACCGAAACGATGAACTCGCATGCGTGACTCCGAATACGGATGCCCCTCATTGACGTCTCATTTCAAACCATCCGCACCGGTCCTCTCGCTCCCGGCCCCACCGACTCACCTAACCGCGCTGCTGTCATTATCTTGCTCCGGTTCGCCTGTCCTTGTTTCCGCTGGGCCGGAGCCGTGTCTTGGATCCCAACATCTTTGAGACCGCCAACGCCGGGTTCGCCCAGGCGATGTATGAAGAGTACCTCCGCGATCCCCAGGCCGTGAGCGCGGAATGGCGCCGCCTGTTCGAAAGCGGCGTCGCGGGTGCTGGCCCGGCCATCGCCGGGAACGGCAGCAATCCTGCGGGACCCCCGACAATCGCGCCCTCTCCCCTGGCTCCAGCGGCCGAAACCTCGAGTGCCGCCACCCAGACAAACGCGGTCCTCATCAAGGGACCCGCCGCCCGGCTGGTGGCGAACATGAACGAGAGCCTGAAGGTCCCCACCGCGACGACCTTCCGTGAGCTGCCGGTGGCGGTGCTGGAGTCCCGTCGCAGGGCGCTCAACGATGCGATCAAACAGGCGGGCCGGGGCGAGAAGATTTCCTTCACCCACCTGATCGGATACGCGCTCGCGCTGGCCGCGGGCAAGCATCCCGTGATGGGCACCAGCTACCACGAAGCAGACGGGCAACCGCACCGGAATATTCCCGATCAGGTCAACCTCGGCCTTGCGGTGGACGTGGAGCGCAAGGACGGAAGTCGCGGGCTGGTGGTGCCGGTGATCCGCGGCGCTGACCGGATGGACTTTGGCGAATTCCACCGGACCTATGAAGACCTGGTCGACAAAGCGCGAAGCAACAAGCTGTTGCCGGACGCCTTTGCCGGCGCCTCGATGACCCTTACCAATCCGGGCGGCCTGGGCACCGTGGCGTCGGTACCCCGGTTGATGCCGGGCCAAGGCAGCATCATCGCGGTCGGCGCGATCGGCCTGCCGGCGGAGTTCGCCAAGGTGAGTCCGGAGCGGGTGCGAGAGCTAGGAATCGTCAAGAGCATGATGATCACCAACACCTACGACCACCGGGTAATCCAGGGCGCCGAGTCGGGAGAGTTTCTCCGCACCCTCGATGGCCTGCTGCAGGGCAGTGACGGATTCTACCAGGCGGTGTTCACCAGCTTCGGCCTTCCGGCGCCGGCTGGCGGCGCTGCTCCCGCGACGACGGCCCCGACCGCGGGCGCGGCAGACCGGGTGGAACGGCGCTCGACCGAGAACCTGGCCCACGTCGCCGCGGCCATGGCGCTGGTGAAGGCGCACCGGACTCACGGCCACCTGGCGGCTCACCTGGACCCGCTGGGCAGCGAGCCGATCGGCGACCCGGCATTGGATCCGGAGAGGCTCGGTCTCACCCCGGAGATCATGGCGACGATTCCCGCCAAAGTGTTGCGGATCTTCTGCGCGGGCGAGACGCTGGCCGAGGCCCTCCCCAACCTGCGCGCCACCTACTGCGGGAACATCGCGTACGAAGTCGAGCACATCTCCAGCCACGCGGTCCGGGTCTGGTTGCGCGAGATGATCGAGAGCGGGGCGCATCGCACTCCGCTCACTCCGGACGCGAAGAAGAAGCTGCTGGCCCGGCTCACCCAGGTGGAGGTGTTCGAGCGCTTCCTCCACAAGGCTTACCTCGGCCAGAAACGCTTCTCGATCGAGGGCCTGGACGTGATGGTCCCGATGCTCGATCTCACCATCGAGTCGGCCGCCGAATCCGGAGCCCGGGAAGTGGTGCTCGGAATGGCGCACCGGGGCCGGCTCAACGTGCTGGTGCACGTGGTCGGGAAACCAGACCAGGCGATCATCGCGGAATTTGAAGGCAGCCGGGCCGCCGCGGACACCGCGGATCCGCACGACACCACGGGGGACGTGAAATACCATCACGGCGCCCATGGCGCGTATAACACCGCCAGCGGCCGCGCGGTCACCGTCACCCTGGTGCCCAACCCCAGCCATCTCGAGTTCGTGGGACCGGTGGTGGATGGCCGGGCCCGCGCGATCCAGACCCAGCGCCGGGGCCGAGAAGCGATTCATGACGCCAGCGTCGCGCTGCCGGTGGTGATTCACGGCGACGCCGCCTTTGCGGGCCAGGGCGTGGTGCAGGAGATGCTGAACCTGGGATCCCTCGACGGCTACCGCACCGGGGGGACCTACCACCTCATCGCCAATAATCAGGTGGGGTTCACTACGGATACCCGGGACGCGCGCTCGACCCGGAACGCCAGCGATCTCGCCAAGGGCTTCGACATTCCCATCATCCACGTGAACGCGGATGACCCGGAGGCGTGCCTCGCCGCGGTCCGCCTGGCGATGGCCTTCCGGGAAAAGTTCCACGAGGATCCGCTCATCGACCTGGTGGGCTACCGGCGGCACGGGCACAACGAGGGCGATGAGCCGACCTACACCCAGCCGCTGATGTATGCCCGGATCAAGGAGCACCGGACGGTGCGCGACCTGTACGCAGCGGCCCTGGCGGCGGAAGGAGTGGTGCCGGCCGAAGCAGCCAAGGCAATGTATGACGCCGAGTATCAGCGCCTGGTCGAAATCCAGCAGTCGTTCAAGGCCAACCTGGCCCAGGGCGCCGGGCCGGAGTCGCCCAAGCTGCAGCGCTCGGCCATGGGCACGGACGTGGAGACGGCGGTCCCTGCCGACTTGCTTCGCGCGCTCAACGACCAGCTGCTGGCCTGGCCCGAGGGATTCACCGTCAATCCGAAGCTGGCCCGGCAGCTGGAACGCCGCCGCGCCGCCATGGGACCCGAGGGAGGCATCGACTGGGCTCACGCCGAATCGCTCGCCTTTGCCTCGCTGGTGACCGAGGGGACGCCGATCCGGCTCACCGGGCAGGACACCGAGCGCGGCACCTTCAGCCAGCGGCACCTGGTGCTGCACGACGTGAACACCGGCGCCACCGTCACCCCGATGAAGCAGTTGCCCGGCGCCATGGCGCCGTTCGAGGTCTACAACAGCCCGCTATCCGAGCTGGCGCCGCTGGGTTACGAGTACGGGTACAGCGCCGCTGCTCCAGAGGCGCTGGTGTTGTGGGAGGCGCAGTTCGGCGACTTCATCAACGGCGCCCAGGTCATCATCGACCAGTTTCTCACTTCCGGTCTCGCCAAGTGGGGACTGACCACGCGGCTCACCCTGCTGCTGCCCCACGGCTATGAAGGCCAGGGACCGGAGCATTCCAGCGCCCGGCTCGAACGCTTTCTCCAGCTCGCGGCGGAGGGAAACATCCGGGTCGCCAACTGTACCACGCCGGCGCAGTACTTCCACCTGCTGCGGCGCCAGGCCAGGGTAGGCCGCCAGCGCCCGCTGATCGTGATGACGCCCAAGAGCCTGCTGCGGCTTCCCCAGGCCAGCTCGAGAATCGAGGATCTTGCGTCGGGCGGGTTCCAGCCGGTCATCGACGATCCGGCAGCTTCGGCCAGGGCAGGAGATGTCACCCGGGTCGTGGTGTGCAGCGGGAAGATCTACTATGAGCTGCTGGCCGAGGCCGACAAGCTCGCCAGCAACCGTCCCGGCATCGTCCGGCTGGAGCAGTTGTACACGTTCCCCGCCCCCGAAATGCGCCACACCCTGGAGCGGTACACCGGTCTCAAGGAATTGGTCTGGGTCCAGGAGGAACCGCGCAACATGGGCGCCTGGAATTTCGTGGAGGAGAAACTGCGGGATGTCATGCCGGTGGGAGCGAAGCTCCGCTACAGCGGCCGCCCCGAGCGGGCCAGCCCGGCCGAAGGGTACCTCGCAGCGCATACGGAGGAGCAGAAGCGGATTATCAAAGACGCGTTAGAGGGCACCGGGGCCAGAGTGAGCGGGAAAGCCCAGGCAATAAGGCGGTAATGGACGGTAGAAGGCGGTAATGGGCGGTAACAAATCGAGAGGCTGTCATCCCGAAGCGCAGGCGAGGGATCTTGCTCGTGTTGAGAAGATCCCTCGTTGCACTCGGGATGACAGCCTCAGGTTTCCTACCGCCCATTACCGCCTGTTACCGCCTGTTACCGCCTGTTACCGCCTTACCGTCTACACGTCGAGCAACGGCCTTTCGGACGCCTGCTTCGCCAGATCCTTCAGGGGATCCGAGAGGTGGTCGCCATAGTGGAGCAAGTACACCCCGCGCGAGCGCTGCTGAAGCAGGAAGGCGAGGAGGGGTGAATCGGCCTTGGCGGCATTGCAGGGGATGCAGGCCAGGACCAGGTTGTCAGGCCGGTCGTAGGCCGTCTGGCCGCGCCGAGGGCGGACATGGTCCAGCGTGATGACGTCGGGCGAGGTGGTCTTGCCGCAATAGGCGCAAACCGCGCCGTGGAGGCCAAGGAGCCATTCGCGATGGGACTGTAGGGAACGCCCGGGAGACCGCTGAAAGGAAGAAGCAGAGACTGACGGGTTACGTTTTCTGGAAGATCTTCTACGCACAAAAACTCATATGGGAGTTAGACTTATGGAGCTTCGGACAGACCCGAAGCTCCCAGGAACAACTGAAATGTAAGTGGTTGCAACGTTTTTAGGTACTACCTGCCCCGGCCTCCCCCGCCACCACCGCCCTTGCCCCGGCCCATCCGGTCATCCGGCTTCCGGGTCTTGGCCAGCTGCTCGGCTTCCTGGGCGGCCTTTCGGATCATCTGCTCGGGCGTCATCGCCTTGGCGAGTTGCCGAACGGCGCCCGGAACGAAGCTGGTCTTGCCATCCTTGGTCTCGATGTTGAGCGGGCGGGAGCCGACCAGGTCATAGCAGCCCAGCACCTTATCGCCGAAACTGGTGGCCGCCTCATACCGGTTGAGCAGCGCCTCCCGGCTGGCCACGCCATCCAGCAGGATGGGGGCCTTGCCGTCGTAGGTCTTGGGTTGGCACAGGAAGGCACACTTGGCGCCCCGGAGCGTCGGCCCCGGTCGCACATCCTGGCCCGCTACCTCCCGGGCCCAACGCAGACCTTCCCGTTCCGCCGGGGAGAGCGGTGCTTCCTTCGGCAGGTCGGCCCCGGCACGGGGCGCCGGCTTCTGGCGCTCCTGGGCCCGCCGTATGGCTTTCAGGTATTCCGGTTCGTCATTCGACACGACCAACACTCCATGCTACAAGGTAGGGGCAGCATAATAAGCAGGGTGCGCTATAGAGTAAAAGCACTAGTTTTCTTCACCTCCGCTTCCGAGGAGCCTCCGTGCGTAGGAATACCGACCTCGCCCTGCTGGTTCTCCGGCTGATCCTGGCCGGAATCCTGATCTCCCACGGGTATGCCAAGCTCACCGGCTGGGCCGGCGCCAGGGGCTTCTTCGAGAGCCTGAGCATTCCGGCTCCCACCCTCGCCCTGGTCTTCGCGGTGATGGCGGAGGCAGGAGGAGGCATTCTCATCCTGGTCGGGCTCTGGGTGGAAATCGCCGCGGTCCTGGTCATGATCGACATGATCGGCGCCATGGTGTTCGCCGTGAAAGGCGAGTCGTTCAATCTGGGCCAGGGCGGGATGGAGCTGACAATCTTCGCGATCGCGCTGGCGCTCTTCCTGGCGGGAGCGGGGCGTTACGGCCTCGGCCGGAAGGTTCCGGCGCCGTGATGGATTACTTTTCGCCGTCACGCTTGACCGGTCCCATAGTTTGGTTGGCTTGAACCCGGAGTCCGTTCTGTGACCAGTCTTTCCCCCGCCTCCAGCCCCGCGATTCCCGTGGATTCGATCCCCGACGCATCGGTTGCCCAGCGCAGTATCGATACCATCAGGGCCCTCGCGATGGACGCGGTCCAGAAGGCCGATTCCGGGCACCCGGGAACGCCCATGGCGCTGGCGCCGGTGGCGTACCTGCTGTGGACCCGTTACCTGCGCCACAACCCAGCCAATCCCGCCTGGCCCGATCGCGACCGGTTCGTCCTGTCGTGCGGCCACGCCTCGATGCTGCTGTACTCGCTGCTGCACCTGACCGGCTACGACGTTTCGATGGAAGACTTGGAGCAGTTCCGCCAATTGCATTCGCGGACCCCCGGTCATCCGGAGCGGGGCTTCACGGCGGGGGTCGAAGTCACCACGGGCCCGCTGGGCCAGGGCGTCGGCAACTCGGTCGGGCTCGCCATCGCGGAGCGATTCCTCGCGGCGCGGTTCAACCGCGACGGGATGCCGCTGGTCCATCACCGGGTGTGGACCCTGGCCAGCGATGGCGACATGATGGAAGGCGTCGCCAGCGAGGCGGCATCCATCGCGGGTCACCTCCAGCTGGGCAATCTCAAAGTCATCTACGACGACAATCACATCACCATCGACGGCCATACCAACATTTCGTTCAGCGAAGATGTCGGGAAGCGGTTCGAGGCCTACGGCTGGCGGGTGCTCCACGTGGAAGACGGCAACGACCTCGCCGCGCTCGCCACGGCGCTGGAGACCGCGCGGGAAGAAACCGCCAGGCCGGTCCTGGTGCGGGTCCGCACCATCATCGGCTGGCCGGCGCCCACCAAGCGCGACACCCCGGAGGCGCACGGCGCCCCACTCGGCGAAGAGGAAGTCCGCCGCACCAAGGAGATCATGGGATGGAAGGAACCGCCCTTCACGGTTCCGGCCCACGTGCGCGCGCACATGCTGGAGGTGAAGGACCGCGGGGAGGACCTGGAGACCGCGTGGAACACCCTCATGGAAGAATACGGCAAGGCGAATCCCGACCTGGCCAGGGAATTCCGGAGCTGGATGTCCGAAGAGTTGCCCAAGGGGTGGAGCGATGCGGTACCGACCTTTACTCCGAAAGATGGAAAGCTGGCCACCCGGCAGGCGTCCCAGACCGTATTGAACGCACTGGCGCAGAAAATCCCCAACCTGCTCGGCGGCTCGGCGGACCTCGCGACCAGCAATGGGACCATCATGAAAGGCCTCGGTGACTTCGAGGCCACCACCTTTGGCCGCAACCTGCATTTCGGAGTGCGCGAGCACGGAATGGGGTCGTGCTGCAACGGGATCGCGGCGCATGGCGGCCTCCGGCCCTTCGCCGGCACCTTTCTCATCTTCTTCGACTATATGAAGCCGGCGATCCGGCTCGCGGCGTTTTCCAAATTGCCGGTGATCTTCATCGGCACCCACGATTCGATCGGCCTGGGGGAGGATGGCCCGACCCACCAGCCCATCGAGCAACTGGCCATGCTGCGGGCGATTCCCGAGCTGGTAACCCTGCGGCCGGCGGACGCCACCGAGACCGCCGAGGCTTGGCGGATCGCCATGGAACGGAAGGAAGGGCCGACCGTCCTGGTGCTCACCCGGCAGAAGCTCCCGGTGCTGGATCGCACTACGCTGGCATCCCAGTCGGACGTCCGCCGCGGTGGCTACGTCCTGTTCGATCCGCCGGGCGGGTTCCAGGCCATCCTCATGGCCACCGGATCGGAAGTGCACCTTGCGCTCGACTCGGCGAAGCTGCTGCTCGAACAGGGGACCCGGGTGCGGGTGGTTTCACTCCCCTCGTGGGAATTGTTTGAAGCCCAGACCGAGGAGTACCGCGAGAGTGTCCTGCCCCGCGCCATCGCCGCCCGGGTGGCTATCGAGGCGGCCTCCGGATTCGGCTGGGAGCGCTACCTGGGCACCCGGGGCGCGATGGTCGGCATGCGCGGCTTCGGCGCATCGGCCCCGGCCGAAGTCCTGTTCCAGCACTTTGGATTCACCACCGAGCACGTGATCGAAACCATGAAGGGCGTGATGGAGAAAATACGATGACCAAGCCACTGATCCGCCTGGGCGAGCTGGGACAGAGCCCGTGGTACGATTTCATCACCCGGGACCTGATCGAGACCGGAGAGCTCAAACGGCTGATCGCGGAGGACGGGCTCCAGGGGATGACCTCGAACCCTACCATTTTCGAGAAGGCGATTTCGGGAAGCGAGCTGTACGACGGCGACATCCGCCGGCTTTCGCACGAGGGCCTCCCCGCTCAGCGGATCTTTGACGCCATATCGATCGCCGATGTGCAGTCGGCCTGCGACGGGTTTCGGCCGCTCTACGACGGGAGCGACGGGAGCCTGGGGCTGGTGTCCATCGAAGTGTCCCCGGACCTGGCGAACGACACCGCGGGCACCGTAACCGAAGCCCGGCGGCTCTGGAGCAAGGTGGCTCGCCCCAATGTCATGGTGAAGATCCCGGGAACCCCGGAAGGATTGCCCGCCATCTTCCAGTGCCTGGCCGAGGGAATCAACATCAACATCACGCTGCTTTTTTCCAATGAGCGCTACGACCAGGTCATCGAGGCCTTCTTCAAGGCGATGGAGGAACGGGTCGAACTGGATCAGCCGGTGGACCGGATTCAGTCGGTGGCCAGCTTCTTCGTGAGCCGGGTGGACGGCAAGGTCGATCCGCTACTCGATGCCAGGGGTGACCCGGGGAAGCTTCGCGGCACCGCGGCGATCGCCAATGCGTGTATGGCCTACGCCCTGTTCGAAAAACGCTTCGCCGGTCCCCGCTGGGAGAAACTCCGCGCCCGGGGGGCCAACCTGCAGCGGCCGCTCTGGGCCTCTACCAGCACCAAGGACAAGCGCTTCCCGGACATCTACTACATCGAAGCGTTGATCGCCCCATCGACGGTCAACACGATTCCCCCGGCAACCTTCGAAGCCTACAAGGACCACGGGAAGCCGGAGATCCGGATCTACGAGGGAATCAAGCAGGCGCCGGCCCAGCTCGCGGCGCTCGCGGCGGCCGGGATCGATCTCGCCGGGGTTACGGCGGAGCTGGAGGTCGAGGGCGTGGCGAGCTTCGCCAAGTCGTATCAGTCCCTACTGGCGGGACTGGAGTCGAAAGTCGGAGCACTCGCAGGTGCGTGAGGCCAACTCCTCATGGGTTCAAGCCTGACAATCGCGAAGACGCGAATCGCGCTTTCGCGATGCCTTGCCTGACATTATCGGTAGTTCGCCAATCCCACTCCAGAACTGGAAACGCTTCCCAACTATGTGGACTCTTCTGCGCCGCATCTCGCTCACCTGGTGGATCGTGATCTCCATGATCATCGGGATTACCCTCGGCTATCTCGACAACGCGGTCTGGACCGAGACCAACCTGGCGGTATGGCTGTCGCCGCTCTCCACGATTTTTCTCCGGATGATCAAGTCCATCGTGGTCCCGCTCATCTTCGGGAGCCTGGTGGTCGGAGTCGCGGGGCATGGGGACGACATGAAGCGGGTCGGCCGGCTGGCGCTCAAGGCCCTGATCTATTTCGAGATCGTCACGACGATCGCGCTGGCGGTTGGGCTGATCGCGGTGAACCTGGTCAAGCCCGGGGTGGGCGTGGCGCTCACCGGAACCACCGATGCCGCGGCGCAGCTTGCCGTCAACAAGCCGACCCTGGCCAGCGTGCTGGAGCACACGGTGCCGCAGAGCTTCTTCGAGGCCGCCTCGAAGAACGAAGTGCTGCAGGTCGTCTTCTTCTCGATTCTCTTCGCCGTGGGTCTCTCCAAGGTCAAGGGCAAGAACAAGGAGACGATGCTGGGGTTCTGCGAATCGTTGACCGAGATCATGTTCCGTTTCACCAACATCGTGATGAAGTTCGCGCCGATCGGCATTGGCGCCGCCATCGCGGTGTCCATCGGGGCCAGCGGACTGGGGGTCCTGAAAAATCTTGCGGCGCTGGTCCTGACGCTCTATGCCGCTCTCGTGGTCTTCCTGCTCGTGGCGCTGGTCCCGGTGACGATCATTGCCCGGGTGCCGATCCGGAAATTCTGGCGTTACGTGCGGGAGCCGTGGCTCATCGCGTTCTCCACCGCCAGCTCCGAGGCGGCGCTCCCCCTGGCCATGGAAAACATGGAAAAGATGGGAGTGCCCAGGCGGATCATCGCGTTCGTCATTCCGACCGGGTACTCCTTCAACCTCGATGGCTCCACGTTGTATCTTGCGGTGGCCTCGGTCTTCGTCGCGCAGGCCGCCGGGGTAGACATGACGCTGGGGAACCAGCTCCTGATGATGCTGACCCTCATGCTGACCAGCAAAGGCGTGGCCGCGGTGCCCCGGGCATCTCTCGTCATCCTGGCCGCCACCTTGTCCAGCTTCAATCTTCCGCTGGAAGGTGTGACGGTGATTTTCGCGGTGGATGCCCTGATGGATATGGCCAGAACGTCGGTGAACCTGCTGGGGAACTGCCTGGCGTCGGTGGTGATGGCCCGGTGGGAAGGCGACGCGGCACTGATCGATTCGCCGGACGAGGTGGCGGTCGTCCGATAAGACGATACGACGGTAAGACGGTAGTTTTTGTCATCCTGAGCGAAGCGAAGGATCCTGCCAGCCTTGAGAGGATCCCTCGCTCCGCTCGGGATGACAGCCCTACCTTGTTTTTTACCGTCCTACCGTCCTTTCGTCTTACCGTCTGCTTTCGTAAAGCGGTAGCGTTTCAAGCTTCCTCAATATCAAATCCCACTCCTCAGGGTCACCGGGGCCGATGAGTCCCACGGCCCGGGCCGCTTGGGCGATTACCTGAGTCGGCGAATACCCCGCCTCCCGCAACTCCCGCACTCCGGAATCCCGGTTCGACTTGCTGAGCTTGGCGCCATCGGTGCGGTACAGCAGGGGATGGTGGAGAAAGGCGGCCGGAGCCGGCCTGCCGAGCAGCCGGGCCAGCGCGATCTGCCGCCCGGTTGATGGGAGAAGATCCTGTCCCCGTATCACCAGGGAAATGTTCTGCTCCAGGTCATCCACGGTGACGGCGAACTGATAGGTCCAGTTGCCCAGCCGGTCCCGGATGAGCAGATCGCCGCACTGCGCCGCCGGATGTTGTTCCTGACGACCCAGCAGGAGATCGTCGAACCGTTCTCCGCCATCATCGAGCCGCACCCGCAATCCGTACCCCGGCTCCCACGCCAGGTTCCGTTCGCGACAGCGCCCGTCATACCTCAGCTCGTCGCCGGGTGTCGTGTCGCCTTCGGCCGCCAGCTCACGACGGGAACAGGCGCAGGCGTACACCCGGGAACCGAGTTGCTCGAGCGCCGCGCCATAGAGAGCGAGGCGATCACTCTGCCGGGTCAGTGTCCCGTCGGGTACCAGGCCCAACCACGCGAGATCGTCCAGGATGGCACGCTCGAACTCCGGACGAGAGCGCTGGCGGTCGTGGTCCTCGATCCGGAGCAGCACAGTCCCTCCGGCCAGCCTTGTCATGCCCCAGACATGTATCGCGTTCACTATGTGTCCCAGGTGCAGGAAGCCGGTTGGAGCCGGCGCAAACCGGGTGACCAGCCGGGGCAGGCGGTCAGTTCTCATACTTCCGTATGCCGTTGGGTATTGCTAGCTTGCCTCTCCCGGGCGCCGTAGCCAAGTGGTAAGGCAGAGGTCTGCAAAACCTCCATTCGTCGGTTCGATTCCGACCGGCGCCTCTCCGGAAAAATCTGCGGCACCGACCCCATGGGGACCCCTCGTGACCCAGCGCACGGCATCCCGTAACGATTTTGCCAAATAATGTCACAATGAAATCTCTGATGAAGCCAACGATTGTTGCGACGATCCTCACACTAGGCAGTCTCGCGACGTCGGCGGGAAGCGCCCAGGTTCCCGACACTACCAAGAAGCCCACGCCCGCGGACTCCGCGATCGTTGACACGCTCCAGAAGGAAGCCCAGCAGGAAGTCCTGCGCAACGCGCACCAGATTCACTGGTGGGAGGCGGCTACCGCGATCGGCGTGATTGCGGCTTCAACCTCGCTGGACCGGCCGCTCCAGCGTTATGCTCGCAGCCACCGCTCTAAAACACTGAGCGACCTTTCAGGCGCTTTCCGGCAGCAGGGAGAACCGCTCTACTACGCGGGAATCAGTCTCGGCGTGTGGGGTACCGGCGTGGTCTTTCACAATGCGGCGATCCAGCGCGCGGGACGACGACTGATCGTGACCGTGACGGCGGCCGGGCTGGTTACGTTCGCGACCAAATACATGGTGGGCCGATCCCGGCCGAATGACGAGGCGGGACCGTACCGGTTTCATCCCTTTACCACCCGCCACGATTCGGCCGGTCTCCCGTCGCGACAATCATTCCCCTCGGGCCACACGATGGCTGCCTTTGCCGTCGCCACCTCTCTGTCCGGCGACATCAATTTCTGGCCGGCCAGCGTCGTGTTGTACACCCTGGCGACCGGAACGGCCTATTCGCGGATCTATGACAACCGGCACTGGTTCAGCGACACGTTCGCCGGGGCCCTGCTCGGCATCACCACGGCCAAGATCGTGAATGGCCACTGGAAAATCTTCAACCTGAAGCCGCCGGGCTGGCTGGTCACACCGACCGGGGCTCCCGCGCTCGAATGGAGGGTCCCCCTTCCCCCGATCCGCTTCTGAACCAACCGGTTCGCTCCCTGATCTGGCCCGAAGGCGTCCCCCGGGGTATACTCCGTACGCTCTTGCGCGTCATGTCCTGCCCGCTCGTTGTTACCCAAAGCCGTATCCCTCAGGCTCCTCCCAGCCTCGCACGAGGGTCGGCTTCCGAGTACAGCTCTTCCACACCTGCCCCTGGAGGGTAGTGCATGCGCCGTTTACGCATCACCATTATCGATTTTACCTGCCGCGGCCCGACCAACACGATCTGGGCTCGCATCATGCACCCGAACTACGCCAGCATCATGCCCCAGGTGGTGGGGACCTGGTGTGAACAGGCGGGGCATGAGGTCAATTTCATCGCCTATACCGGATTCGAAGACTTGCAGCAAGAGGTGGCCGGCGACGCGGACCTGGTGTTCTTCAGCGCGTTCACCCAGGCGGCCCTCCTCACCTACGCCCTGAGCAGCCTCTATCGCAAGCGCGGCGCGGTCACCGTACTCGGTGGCCCCCATGCCCGCTGTTATCCGCAGGACGCCGGGAAGTACTTCGACTACGTGCTGGGCTTCACCGACAAGGCGGTGATTGACGAGGTGCTCCGCGAGTGCGAGCAGCACCGGCCGGCCGGTCGCCAGATGTCCGCCAAGCAGCAGCCCGAGTCCATCCCCGGTGTAAAGGAGCGGTGGCGGTTCATCAAGCAGACGATTGACAAGGCTCCGTTCTTCAAGATTGTGCCGATGATCGGCAGCCTCGGCTGCCCCTACACCTGCGCCTTCTGCATCGATTCGACGGTGGACTTCCAGCCGCTGGGCTTCGACCAGATGCGCGAAGACCTCCGCTTCCTGCTGACCAAGATGAAGCGGCCGGTGGTCGGCTGGCACGACCCCAACTTCGGCGTCCGCTTCGACGACTATATGGGGGCGATCGAGGACGCGGTCCCTCCCGGCAGCATCGACTTCCTCGCGGAGAGCAGCCTCTCGCTGCTCAACGAGGCGCATCTCAAGCGGCTGCAGAAAAACGGATTCAAGGGAATCCTGCCGGGCATCGAGTCCTGGTACACGCTGGGCAACAAGACGCGCACCGGCAAGGCCGCGGGCATGGACAAGGTCCGCCAGGTCTCCGAGCACGTGAACATGATGCAGCGTTATATCCCGTTTATCCAGACCAATTTCGTGCTCGGGCTGGACATGGACCATGGCCCCGAGCCGTTCGAGCTGGGCAAGCGGTTCATCGACATGACTCCCGGCGCCTTCCCGGCCTACTCGCTGCTCTCCGCGTTTGGCCAGGCGGCTCCGCTCAACCTGGAGCTTCAGCGCAGCGGGCGGGTGCTGCCCTTCCCGTTCCACTTCATCAACAACTACCACTCGATGAACGTGAAGCCGTTGAACTACGGCTGGCGCGAGTTCTACAGCCACGCGATCGACCTGACCAAGTACTCGTTCGCCTGGCCCCGGATCTACAAGCGGTTCCGGGCCAATACCCAGATGCTGCCCCGCATGATGAACGCCCTGCGCGCGGTCTCCGCCGAGGGCTTCGGGCGGATCAAGTACTACTCGACGATCCGCAAATTGCTGGACACCGACATCACCGTACGCCGCTACTTCGAGGGCGAATCCACCGAGCTGCCGGAGTTCTACCACCAGCGGATCAAGAAGGAGCTGGGGGTGTTCTACGACGCGCTGCCTCCCGGCGCAATATACCACGACCACCTGGCGTACCTGAACTCGCAGCCGCTGGTGAAATTGGCGTGATGGCCTGATGGCTGATGGCTGATGGCTGATGGCTGATGGCTGATGGCTGATGGCTGATGGC
>JBDTTZ010000276.1:0-8727 GCA_040008015.1 Gemmatimonadota bacterium | reverse complement strand
GCCAGCTGACCGGAAACTGCGCGGCAATCTCCCCAGCGTTCCGGGGCGCGACCCGGAGCATGTCGAGAATCTCGCGTCGAATCGGGTCGGCGAGCGTGGCAAGCTCAGGTTGCAGGAATCTGCTCATCTAACATATTGGTTAAATGACTTTGTAGAATCAACTATATAATTAAACATTATGTTAATAATGTGCAACCCAATGAATTACAATGATATCCCGCCCCCCCATAGCCGGATTAAGGGGGTCGAGTGTCTCTCTATTTCTGGATTGCCCTGATCATCCCCATTGGCCTCTGGCTGTGTTCCTGCTGGCCCGTTCGATCAGCGCCCTGGTCAAATTGGTGCGCGGTTCGGTAGTGCTGAGCGTTCCGGTCGAATCAGTCCATGGCCTTCGTCTGGATCCGGCCGGCGCCAGGACCACGACCCCAACGATCGCATCGTGATCTCCCATCCAAACCTGCTCCTGGTTCTTCCCGGCCGGGCATCCCGGTAGCTTCCGGCAGGCCGGAAACTGGGCAACTGGGTGATCGTAGGGGCATCCCTACTCACACGACAACAGAGTCGAGCCACATGGATCAACCGCTTGAGCAGCGGTTACAGGACACGCTCGGCCCCGGGTACGAGGTGCAGCAGGAACTGGGTGGGGGCGGCATGTCACGAGTCTTCGCGGCCCAGGACCTCTCCCTGGGGCGCTCCACCGTCCCCATGGCGAGCACGGTCCGGCCCTGGAGACTGCGATGGGCGATGATTGGAATGGTATGGGTGCTGGTGCTGGCGGGAAGTTTCCTGGGCTGGAAACGGATGCGTGGATCCTCGATCTCGCTGGATCCCTCGCTGGTCGCAGTGGCCCCATTCCGCATCGCGTCCGCCGACCCCTCGCTGCACTATCTCCGCGAAGGCATGCTCGACCTGCTGGCCTCCAAGCTCACCGGGGAAGGTGGTCTTCGGGCGACGGAACCTCGCCAGGCGTTGACGGCGTGGCACGCGGCCGGCGGTTCGGGCCAGGCCGACCTCGACCAGAACGCATCGGTGGAAGTGGCGGAGCGGCTCTCGGCCGGCCGGCTTTTGCTGGGAGACGTCGTGGGCACACCCACCCGGCTGTTGCTGAACGTCTCGCTCCTCGAAGTGCCTTCAGGGACCCAGCTGGCCCGGGTGTCCGCCGAGGGTCCTCCGGACAGCCTGGCGAGGCTGGTGGACGAGGTGGCGGCGAAGCTGCTAAGCGCCGTGGCTGGTGAGGCGAGCGAGCGGCTGCCCAGGTTGATGAGCACCTCGCTTCCCGCGCTCCGGGCTTATCTCGATGGGAAGGCCAAGTATCGCCGGGGAGAAGCCACGGCCGCAGCCGGGGACTTCGGGCGCGCGCTGGACAACGACTCCACCTTCGCGCTGGCCGGACTGGCGCTTCGCATGGCCGCCGTCTGGTATGGCGACAATGCCGCTGCCGACCGCGGGCTTCGGCTGGCGTACCAGGGTCGGGGGCGATTGAGCGCGCGAGACCGGGCGCTGCTCGAAGCGGTGGGCGGGCCGCGCTACCCGGCCTCGTCGTCTTCGATCGAGGATTTCCAGGCCAAACGGCGGTACCTCAATCTGGCACCCGATCGGGCCGACGCGTGGCAACTCTACGCCGATCAGATCTTCCACTTCGGCACTGTGCTGGGTTACCTGCGTCCCCCACACGACGCCCTGGAGGCGTTTCGCCACTCCCTGGACCTGGATTCCACTAACGCCGTGGCCTTCAGTCACGTCCTGCTGCTGGCCGTGCAGGAGGGAGACACCGCGCTGGAGCACCGGGTGGTGCGGTTATCGGCCCGCATACCGGACAGCGCATCGAGCGGCTGGCTCACGGAATATCACTGGTACCAGGCCCACCAAGTGGGAGACAGCGCAACCTACCTCGGCTTCCGGGATTCGGTGCGGATCGATCGCCAGAACATGATGTACCGCTTCATCGACCACGCGCTCTACAACGGCATCGGGATGGAGGATGCCTGGTACTCGGTGCAATCAATGATCCTGAAGGCGCCCATCAAGGAGGCGCGGCGCAACTTCTACGGCCTGGCGCAGGGGCTGGCGCTGCTACGCGGCCGGCCCCACGACGCACAGGCGTACCTGGTGCAGCAGTACGCCGATCCGGATGACCCGGGTCTCCAGATGAGCGCGATCCGGGACGCGATGATGGCCAATGGGGATACCGCGGCCGCGCGCCGGGCCGCGGGAATCCTGCGGAGACTGGAAGATCAGAGTCCGGCGGATTCCACGAAGCGAGAGCAGCAGCACCAGGCGGTTCGCACCATGGAGCCGTGGCGGCTTGCCCGTGGCGATACATCCCGTACCCGCCTGTCGCTCGAGCGGCTGCGGACCTATCAGCGGGGGCAGAAGCAACCCAGCACCGACACCGAGGTGGAGATCGGCTTGATCCAGGCGATGTACGATCACCTGCTGAAGAAACCGGAGATGCGCCACTCCGCCGAACGGCTCGATTCACTCCTGGCAGCTACCGACTATCGGGCCGCGAATGTGGGGCGCTACGCGCTGGCGAACGTCGTAACCGGGCTCATCTTCGAGACGCTGGGAGACCCGGAGCGCGCCTTTGCAGCCGTGCGCCGGCGGGCGGTATGGTGGACCCAGTATCAGCCCTACCTGGCCACCCAGCTTCGCGAGGAGGGGCGCCTGGCCGCGCTCGCCGGCCATCGCGACCGGGCCATCGAGTCCTACCGTCAATACCTCGCGCTGCGGACCAACCCGGAACCGGAGATGGTGGCGGAAGTGGAACAGGTCCGGGGCGAGCTCAGGAGGCTGGCGCAGACCGACTCGCGCTAGTCACCAGTCGCACTTTGATCCCGCCATTGCGCGTGGAGATCACCTCATCCATCGTCAATCCGGTAAACCTCCGCACCTCACGCTGGGCCTCCAGCATCGCCAGCTTCCAGCCCGACCACTCGCTACGCATCAGCTTGCCCCACTGCGCGTAGAGCGCCCGAAGTCGTTTCTGCTCCCCGATGCGTACCCCATAGGGCGGATTGGTCACCATCCAGCCGGGTGGTGCCGGCAGGGGTGCGGCGGAGAGAGGAGCCACCTGCAACTCGATTTCCGAAACCTGGGCGCGTTGCGCGTTGATCCGGGCGCCGACAATCGCTTTGGCATCGCGATCGGAGCCGGTGATGAGGACGGGCGAGGAGGGCAGCGCGCGCTCCTGGGCTCGCTCGATGGCCGGCCTTCCCCAGGCCTTGTCGAACGCGGGCCAGCGGAGGCAGGCGAGATCGCCCTGAAGCGCGCGCGGGAGATTGGGCGCGATGTGGCGGGCGATGAGTGCCGCCTCGATGGGAATCGTTCCGGAGCCACAGAAGGGATCCAGCAGTGACTCGGTCCCGTCCCACCCGATCCCCAGCAGCATGGCGGCCGCCAGGGTTTCCCGCATTGGCGCCTTGCCTCCCGCAGTCCGGTAGCCGCGCCGGTGCAGTAGCGCGCCGGAGCTGTCGGCGCTGATGCTGCAGGTATCGTTGATCAGGCGGACGACGAACAGCTGTTCGTCAGCCGCTGATTCGTGAGCGCCCGGTTCATCATCGTCCCCGCCAACCGATGTGGCACGCACGGCGGATCCCAGCCGGTGCCGCACCGATCCGAGGAGCCGCTCCGCGATGGCGTCCTGGTGAAACAGCTTCGATTTGTGCGAGGTTACCCGGAAGCGGACCGGAGTGCCGGGGGCGGCATAGGCTTCCCACGGAATCCGCCTGGAGCGAAGCTCGAGATCGTGGAAAGCACGAGCTTCAAACTGCCCGATTCGCACGATGATCCTGGTCGCGGTGCGGAGCTCGAGGTTCGCGGCCACCAGCTGGGTTGGATCGGCGTGAAACCCGATGCCACCGGTGTCACTCCGCACCGAATGACCCAGGGCACGGAGCTCCGCCCCGGTGATCGCCTCCAGCCCGGGGGCAGTGATGGCGTAGCAGTTGTAGCGGGTGGAGGCGTTGCCGGGAGGCATGGAGATTAAGCTAACCCGATTATTCTCCCTGCCATGGACGTGATCGTCGTGGGCGCCGGCCTGGCTGGACTCGCCGCCGCCGAGCGCCTGGCCCGGGCTGGGAAAAAACTGACGGTTCTGGAGGCCCGCTCCCGGGTCGGTGGCCGGGTGTGGACCCGTTGGGAGTCTGGATTGGAGTACCCCATCGACCTGGGCGCCGAGTGGATCGGGCCCGGCGGGGTTTTCGATCTCCTGCAGCAGCACCACACGCCGCTCGAGGAATCCGAGGGCAAACAGCTCCGCCGCCTGGGCCGCCAGTGGCAGGACATGCGGGCGCTGGGTCCGATCACCAGGAAACTGCAGGAGCATACCAGGGTGCAGGATGCCGAGGATCAGACCCTGCTCGAGGCCCTGGATGCATGCTGCAGCGACCCTGCCCTCGCCGATGCTCGCGGCCTGCTGCTGGACTACGTACAGGGTTTTCACGCCGCCGATCCGGCGCGGGTGAGCGCGCGGTGGTTTCAGACCACGGAGAAAAACCACCCGGCGGACGCTTCCGACTATCGCTCGAAGGAAGGCGCTGGACGGGTGGTCGATCTGCTCCAGCAGCGCTTACCCGAGGGGTGTGACGTCCGGTTTCAGACCGTGGTGCGGAACGTCCGCTGGAGACAGGGCCACGTCACCGTGACCGCTGAGCGCGGAGGGAAAGAGGAGATCTTCGAAGCGCCCCGGGCGGTGATCGCGCTTCCCCTTCCGCACCTCCAGGGCGGCGGCCTGGAGATGGGGTCCATCCGTTTCAGTCCCGAGCTCAGCGATCGGCGCGGTGCCCTGGGTCGCCTCGAGATGGGCCACGCCTGCAAGATCGTGATTCGGTTCCGCGAGCGCTTCTGGGAGGCCAACCCGCTGCTCGCCGAGTTTCTCTTCCTGCACGACTTCGAGCAGCCTTTCCCCACCTGGTGGAGCACGATGCCGACTCGTGCCGGGTTGTTGAACGGTTGGGCCGCCGGCCCACCGGCGCAGCGACTCCGCGATGCGTCAGGCGACCAGGTGCTGGACCTGGCGCTCACTTCGCTGGCCAGCGCGCTTTCCCTGCCCCGCAGATCGGTGGAGGAGCAGCTGGTGGACTGGCACATGCACGATTGGTCCAAGGATCTCTTCTCCCGCGGCGCCTACAGCTACGTACTGAGCGGCGGTGTCGACGCCCACAAGGCGCTGGCCCGGCCACTCGAGAAGACCCTCTACTTTGCCGGGGAGGCAACGGCCGGTGACGGGTTCAACGCGACCATGGAGGGCGCGGTGCAATCGGGATGGAGGGCCGCAAAGGAAATCTTGACCTGATCGCAGGAATCACTCTTCCGTCCTGTCCCGCCCAGCGGACACTTCGACAAACGAAAGCCCCAGCACCACGCCTCAACGCCGGTAACTCGCTGGCACCATCCCTGCCCAACCCTCTCCTGGCCGTGGTTTCACCTTCGAATCTCAGGAGAGTTCCAATGAAATTCGTTCGACTCGCCGGCACTATCGCCGGCATGATTCTCATAGCGGCGCCGCTTCGGGCCCAGCAGGGGAGACCCGCCGTTGGGATTACCCCATATGTCGGTTACATGAGCTTCGGCAGCCTGGTGTCAGGTCCACTGGGGAGCCGGCTCACCAATGGTACGGGGGCGGTGTACGGCGGGCAGCTTACCCTCCCTGTCAGCCGAACTATCTCGCTGTACGGGAACCTGGCGTACTCCAACCCCGGGCTTGAAGTCGGAGTGCCAATCCTGGGCGGGGTCTCGGTGGGACAGAGCTCGGTGCTGATCTATGACGGAGGGCTTCAGCTGAGCGCACCGAGGGGCGGGGCAGGACGAGGCCTGGTTCCATTCGTTCAGGCGGGGATTGGCGGGATGCGGTATTCCTTTGATATCTCGCCCCTGCACCTCACCGCGACCAACCTGGCCTTCAACCTTGGGGCCGGGGCCAGTATCCCGCTGGGCCCCAACCTGGGAATTCGGCTGATGGCCAAGGACTACATTGGGAAGTTCGATGCCCGGGAGATTGCAGGCATCGATATCAATACCAGGACGACCCACAACTTGGCGGCGAGTGTCGGCCTGACGCTCGGGTTCTGAGCCTTGCCGGAACGACCAAACTGCACAACGCAAAGCCGCTGAGGCGCAAAGGACAAGCTGAATTGTTCTTTGCGTCTTAGCGCCTTGGTGTTTGCGGTTGCGGTTGTGGTTAACGGGTGAGGTTGGGCGGGTCCTCTCCCAGCGCGGTGGCCAGGTCGATCAGGTGTTCCTGTTCCTGTTTCAATATCTCCCGGATGTGCTCCGACATCCCGTACTCACCCAGCGATTCACACTGGCGGAGCCGGACCCGGTACTGCCGGATGGTCTCGGACTCGTTTTCCAGGTCGAAACGAAGCAGCGCCTTGGGATTGTCCGACATCCTGACCGGCTTGGGCACGACGGTCGGAGTGCCGCCGAGGTAGTCGATCTGCTTGGCGATGATCAGGGCATGGGCCAGCTCTTCCCTCGCATGCGTTTCCAGCTCCCTGGCGATCGACATGTACTGGGCGCCCTTGAGCACCTGGGAATACGCGACGTAGGCGATCACCGCCTGGTATTCCCGGGCCAAATCCTCGTTCAAGGCCGCGATCAGGCCTTTGCGGTCTATCGTTTTGGCCGGGGCGCTGTCATCGCTCCGGGGTTCCTTCTTCGCCACGATTCCTCCTTTTGATGGGTGCCGGGGAATCTATCTCTATTCCGATCCAACCTAAATGATGTAAAATCCCTACCAGTCCGTCGGCTTGTAATCCTTCAGGAACTGCCCCCACACATGATTCCCGGTATTGAACCCGGTGATGATCGGATCCACAATCCGCGAGGCCCCGTCAAGAATATCCAGCGGCGGGTGAAAGCGATGATCTGCGGTTTTCCGCGCCGCGATGGCCTCGGGATCCTCGTCGGTCACCCAGCCGGTATCCACGCTGTTCATGTGGATGCCGTCGTTGTAATAATCCCTGGCGGCGGTGCGGGTCATCATGTTGAGCGCGGCCTTGGCCATGTTGGTGTGGGGATGCCGCGTCGTTTTCAGGTGACGATAGAACTGGCCTTCGACCGCCGAGACGTTCACGATGTGCTTGTCCCGTTCCGGCGTCCGCAGCATCAGCGGCTTGAGCCGGGCATTAATAATGAACGGCGCAATGGCGTTCACCAGCTGCACCTCCAACAGCTCGACGGTGGACACCTCGGCCATCAGGAGCCGCCAGGAATTCCGTCCCCTCAGGTCCACCTGCTGGAGATCCTGGTCCAGCCGGCCCTCGGGAAACAGCTCCTGGTCCACCTGGTGATCCTCCGCGAGGAGAGGAACCTGGGAAAGCTGCGCCGAGTGCGTAAGGCCAGCCATTCCGTGATCGGCGCGGGAGACGACGACATCGACTCCCTTCCTCACCTCGTAGCTGCCCAGCAATTTCTGCTGCCGCTCCGTCAGGTGACCCTCTGCCGCCATCTCGCCGGCAATCATGTGCTTATAGAAACCCGGGGGCCGGCGGACCGTCTGGCAGGCGTTGTTGACGATGAAGTCGAGCCGGTCGCGGGTCTCCAGCATCTCGTGACAGAACGCCTCGACGCTCGGCGTGTGGCGCAGGTCCAGCCCGAAGATTTGGAGCCGGGATCCCCACTCGGGAAAATCGGGCTCCGCCGCGTAGCGGGCGGCCGAGTCACGGGGGAAGCGGGTGGTGACGATCAACGCAGCACCGGCGCGCAACAGCTTGAGACCGGCCTGGTAGCCGATCTTGACCCGTCCACCCGTCAGCAATGCGACCCGTCCCCTCAAGTCCGCCAACTCGGATCGCTTGGCGAAATTCAACTCGGCGCATTCCGGGCACATCTGGTCATAGAAGTGATGGATGACTGTGAAGTCCTGCTTGCAGATGTAGCAGTGCTGCGGTGCAATGGTTTCCCGCTCTTCCGGATCGGAATCGCTGTCCTGGGCGACAAATCCGTCGGGCGGATAGACGTTGGGAGTAGTAAAGACGTCCTGCCGCCGGAGTCTCCGGATCCCGGTGCCGGTGAGCTTGCCCTCGACCTGTTGAACCCGCGCCGCTTTGCGCTCGCGGATGGCGGCCTTCACCAGCCGGCGCCGGGCGATGTGGTCAGGGTTGTACACCTCGCCGGCCGCCTGGACGAGGCGCTTGCGCTCCTGGGCCGAGAGCAGGGCGAGGAGGCCCCGGTCGGTGGCAATGGATTGCAGCAGCTCGGTGGCGGCCGCCACGCGGTCGTGGAGGGTGGTATCCGCAGGTGGATTGGTCGTGGAAGGTGGCATGGTGGGAAAGGCTAATGCGATAGTACCGGCCCTCCAAGCCAGCGGGGGCCGGTGAGGCCTCCCCCCCTATACGGGGAATATCGTGCAGATTGGGAGCGAAGTGGTAACCGAAAGAACGCGGCCCGGGAACGGAAAAACGGATGGGTTCGCCAGAGTCACTCCCCTGGGCGCCGGCCCCTCGGCCCCCCTCGCCGGCCCCCTCGAGACGGTCCACCCCGCGACGATCCGCCCCGGGCAGGAGAAGCCGGTCCGGACTGGCGGGACCGGGGCGTCGATGAGTTGCTCGCCCGACGCGCCGTATTTGCCGCGGCCCGGGCCCGATCTTCCGCCTTGCGCTTCCGGATCTCGGCGATCCGTTCCGCCAACGGCACCTCGAACTTCGCCTCCGGCGTGGCGTTGTACTGGAAATCGGGAAGCATCACCCTCGGCAGACGCTTGCCGACCGCCTTTTCGATTGC
>JBDTTZ010000275.1:0-8338 GCA_040008015.1 Gemmatimonadota bacterium | reverse complement strand
AGTGCCCGGGCGATGCCGAAGTCCGCCACCACCGCGTGGGTGCCGGTGAGCAGGATGTTTTCCGGCTTGATGTCGCGGTGGATGACGCCCTGGGCGTGGGCGTAGCCCAGCGCTTCGGCCACCTGCTGGATGATCAGGAGGGCATCGTCGACCGGCAGCTGCTGCTCGCGCTCGATCCGATCCCGCAGCGATTCGCCCGGGACGTAGGGCATGGCGTACCAGAGCAGGCCGCCGGCCTCGCCGGAATCGAAGAGCCCCAGGATGTGGGGATGCCGCAGCTGCGCGGCGAGGCGGATCTCGCGGAGAAAGCGCTCGGGGCCCAGCGCGGCGGCGAGTTCGGGCCGCAGCACCTTGATGGCGACCTGCCGGTCGTGCTTGAGATCCCGGGCGAGATAGACCGTCGCCATCCCGCCCTGGCCCAGTTCGCGCTCGAGCGTGTAGCGGTCGGCGAGAGCGATTTGAAGTTGCGTGAGGATCGTGGTCATCGTTGCGCCGGTGGCTCTTGCAGGCCGGACAGCCGCCTCAGCGCCGCCTTGGCCTCGTCAACCAGATTCCGCGCCTTAGGGGCCGGCATGTCGTACCGCAGCAGAAATTCCTCGTAATACTCCCGCGCCAGGGCGGTATTATCACGAGCCTCTTCTATTCTGGCGCGTTCGAGGTAGGCGATGCTGGCAAAGACACCGCCTCCGACGCTGCCGCTCACACCGCCCCACGCCTCGTTCCAAGTGAGAAGCCGGGCCGCCTGGGGGCGATCGCCGGCCTCCAGCAGCCACCTCGCGGCGGCCAGTCGGTCGAGAGCCGTCAGGAACTGGCAGCATGCCACATCATAGGTTCGCTCGGCGCGTTTCCATTCCAGAGCTGCCAACATTTCTCCTGCCTGCGTCGTCGCACCCGTCAACGCCAGCTGAAAGGCTTCCAGTGAGCGATCCCAATCTGAGCCGGCGCCCTCGTCCATCGCCTGTAAATCGCGGCGGGACGATTCGAGGCCGGCCTGATCGCGTCGCGCCCATGCCAGCATTCCATCGAGCCAGGCGAGCTGGGCTCGGAAAAATGACTGGTCCTCGGGGCCCGCGTGCTCCACCATCCGAGCTGCCGCGGGTCGCCGCCTGGAAGCCTCGTCCGCATCCAGGCCGCCGAGCCACGCGCCCGCTACAGTGAGGGCATAGCCTTCGAAGGCGGGGAACTCATGCGGCGCTCCACTCCTGGAGTACTGGTCCAGGGCTGCAGGCACGGAGTCCCAGGCCCCCCGTCCTGCCGCAATGAGAGAAAGCAGCCGCCAGATGAAGGAGGTGTTCTCCGACGATGGAGCCAGGCGAAGAATCTGCCGGTTAATCCGATCTTGCGCTCGCACGAACCCGCACCACCCCACCATCCCGATTGATGCACCCCTTCCGAGCGCGTTCGCCCTTCCGACGCTATCGAGCAATGCGTCATTGCCTCGATCCGTCCTCGCCAGCTCAAGCATAAGCCGAAACTGCAGCAACTCGTCGATCCCTTCGGCGTCCTGGAGAGTGGAACCTGTGCTCAGCCGAGTCAACGCTTCGATGGAGCGTGTCAATCCCGCGGTGTCACGCGCCCTGCAGTAGACCCAGGTGAGATGCTCCCAGGCCGGCACCAGGCTGGGGTTGAGCTCGACCGCGCGCTCGAATGCAGGCGCTGCTTCCTTGACTGTGGTCCCGAGAATCGGGGCCCAATGTACCAGGTAATCGCCATACACCAACCAGCCGAACCAGTTGTCCGGGAACCGTTCAGTGACCTCCCTCGCCTTCGCGAGCGCTGCCGAGCCGCTGTCGGCGAGGCTCATGGATGACTCGATGGACAGTCGATCTGACACCGGCAATTCGAGCCGATGGGTCTGGAAGGCCCGCTCGATATAGCCCTCAATCTCCCCACCCTCCCAATACCCCTTGGTGAACGCAAAGCGCCAGTAGGGGAGCCAGAACGTGGAGTCCGCGGCAATCGCATTGGCATATGATTCGGCCGCGTCCGACAAGCGATACTCGACCAGCGCGCGCTCCCCCTCGAGAAATGCCCGGAGGGCAGGTGGTGAGTGGGTCTTGAGCGCCGCCTCCAGGCTGGGTGTGGGCGGCTGGCCGCGCCGCCAGATCTGGCGCAGCAATGCCCGGCTGATTGAATCGGTCAGCACGGCTACCGAATCGGAGGATGCGGTGACCGAGGCCCGGGCGATTGGAGTGAGACTATCGCTGGTAAAGAGGCCGAAATCCACTCGAACCAGTAGCGGGCCCAGCCGCACGACGCTACCGTGCACGACGCTGCCCGCGCCGAACCGCCGTCCAATGGCGGCCGCATCAGGGAGCGAGATACCGTTCGGAGCATTCACCGGCTGGGCCAGGACGGTGTGCGCGTCCACCGTCCGAATCTCACCGACGTTGTCCAGGTTGGCGCTCAGCGTGAAGACCAGATCACGGCCCAGCCGGGTGAGTGCCGTATCGGCCACGCTGGGCGAAAAGGGAAGTACCGCGATCACAGCCGCGGCGGGCGCGACATTCGGTCCGTGCGGATGGAGAGCAACCCACCCGGCGGCGGATCCGACGACCAGGATGACGGCTCCGAGAGACAAGGTCCAGCGGCGCCGCGCCCGCTTGGTGCGCTGGCGCACTGGGGAGGTAGAACGCCGGGGAGAGAGCGCGGTGGCTTGCAGCGCTTGAACAAACTGGGTCGCGGTGGTGAAACGATCCGCCGGCACTTTGGCCAATGCGGTTGCGATGGCCTCTTCGACCGCTTCCGGCACTGTTGAGCGCACGGTTCGGAGACTCGGCACCGGGTCCACCGCGTGGCGGGCGAGAATCGACTGGGCGGTGGGACCGGTGAATGGCGGCTGCCCCGCCAGCATCTCGTAGAGCACACAGCCCAGCGCATAGATATCGGCCCGGCCATCGAGCCGGCTGCTGCCGACGGCCTGCTCCGGGCTCATGTAGTAGGGGGTGCCGAGCGCCATGCCGGTCTCGGTCAGCTTGGGCCCGCCGGCGGCATCGAGTGCCCGGGCGATGCCGAAATCCGCCACCACCGCGTGGGTGCCGGTGAGCAGGATGTTTTCCGGCTTGATGTCGCGGTGGATGACGCCCTGGGCGTGGGCGTAGCCCAGCGCTTCGGCCACCTGCTGGATGATCAGGAGGGCATCGTCGACCGGCAGCTGCTGCTCCCGCTCGATCCGATCCCGGAGCGACTCGCCCGGGACATAGGGCATGGCGTACCAGAGCAGGCCGCCGGACTCGCCGGAGTCGAAGAGGCCGAGGATGTGGGGATGCTGCAGCTGGGCGGCGAGGCGGATCTCGCGGAGAAAGCGCTCGGGGCCGAGGGCGGCGGCGAGCTCGGGGCGCAGCACCTTGATCGCGACGAGGCGATCGTGCTTGAGGTCGCGGGCGAGGTAGACCGTGGCCATGCCGCCGTGGCCCAGCTCGCGCTCGACGGTGTAGCGGTCCGCCAGCAAGGTCAGCAATGTTTGGAGATCGGTCATTCGACTCGCGGAGTCACTGTTCCTGGGGATCCGATTGCCTCGACAGCGATCCAAGGCATCGGTGGAGGTTCCCCAGGCATCGGTGGCGTACGATACCACCAAAACCCTACCCGGGCTAGAAAACCGCCGCCCTCTTGCGCTCCCCGTCCCCGTCAGCAAGATAGAGGCGGTAGAACGAGCCGATTCCCCCACCGGAGAGGCCATGACCTGTCGGTCCGTCGGAGCAACGCTGTTGACGCTGGTCCTGGTGCTCACCAGGGCGGCCCAGTCTCAGAACGCCAGCGGGAAGATCGAAGGCAGGGTGCGCGACAGCCAGGGTCAGGTGGTGGCCGCGGCCCGGGTCGTCATTCCCGGTACCGCGTTCGGCACCGTCACCAGCTCCCAGGGCTACTTCTTCTTCAACACGGTGCCGCCGGGCAGCATCAGCCTGCGGGCCTCCGCGATCGGGTACCGGAGTCTCGAGATCCGCGACATTCGGATCCTGGCGGGGCAGACCGTGACCCAGGACATGCTCCTGGAATCCGCCCCGCTCGAGATCGAAGCGATCACGGTGAGAGCCGCGGAGAACCCGCTGGTCCCGCGCGACGCCGTCACCACTCTACAGCGGGCCCAGGGAGAC
This sequence comes from Gemmatimonadota bacterium, assembly GCA_040008015.1. GTDB lineage: Bacteria > Gemmatimonadota > Gemmatimonadetes > Gemmatimonadales > GWC2-71-9 > DASYPP01. The sequence goes on along the minus strand of JBDTTZ010000275.1, from coordinate 4,241 downwards.
TTCGTCGACCGGCTGCCGGTGGATCGGATTACCGACGTGTTGACGCTGCAGCCCGGGGTTACCGCGACCAGCCGGGGCGAGATCAGCATCCGGGGCGGGCGGCCGGACGAATCGGTGGTGTACATCGACGGAGTCCCTGTTTCCCCCGGCTTTCGGCTGAATACCCCGGGGTTCCTGGGCATAGCCCCGACCACCGTTGAGGTTGGCATCATCGCCTTTGAGGAGGTCTCGGTCACCACCGGCGCCCTGTCCGCCGAGTACGGCAATGCCCAATCCGGCATCATCGCGGTTCAGACCCGGTCCGGCGGTCCCCAGCTCGCCGGCCATTTCGGCTACGAAACCGACGAACTGCTTGGGGTCGGTCACGGCCTGGGCCTCAATCGTTTCGAGGGCAGCCTCGGCGGCCCCGTCGCCGGCCGGCTGCACTTTTTCCTCTCCGGCGTAGTCCAGGGACAGCGCTCTGCGGAAGGCGGCTGGCACAGCGAGAAGGCGCCGTTGTTCCTGGCCGTCGGCATCGACACCACGGTGGCGGTTCCCTCGGCCGCCGGCGACCCGGTGGCGGATACCACCTACCAGGGGGTGTCGAAGTTTGCGGTGGCGCGTGGGGAATGTGCCGAGTTCCGGAACAGTACCAATGCTGTTATCAGCAACAATGCCGGTATCGAATGCGGCAGCGTCCGCATTCCGTGGTCCTTCGGCTCCAGTTATCAGGCACTTGGCAAGCTTGCCTATGGTTACGGCACCGGTTCCCGGATCGCGCTCTCCCTCCAGGTGAGCCAGAATCAGAACCGGGACTTCGACTATGGGCAGGCGTTCGCCCCGCTGTTCTCGGGCGGCCATCGTGAGTCCAACCAGGTCCTGACGGCGCAGTGGACCCAGAACCTGACCCGTGCCGCTGAGCGCGCACTGTCGTTCAACATGTTTTTGTCCTATCAGAAGGATCGTTCCAGCGCCGGTCCGCTGACGCCTTCCGGCGAGCTGGAGAGTCGGGACCCGGTCCTCGGCATTCGGATCAAGCCGCTGGATTTCCTCTTTGACTTCGACAATTTCCCGGTGACCGAGAAACTGGTGCGGAATTTCCTCCGCCAGCAGGGTGTGCGGTCACCGCTCGACCTGGATCATCCCGATCAGTACCGTTCGATCGACAATTACCGCAACAATCCGTACGGCCTCCAGGGCTTCCGCGATGGAGGTGGACCCGACGGGTTTCTGTTCCTCCAGGAGGAACACCGCTCCGTCGGCCGCGGGGTGCTCGATTGGCAGGCCGACCGGTACAACCGGATCCGGGCCGGCGTCGAGGGCATCAAGTACTACATCGGATTTTATGGGCACGATTTGCTGGGATCCGGCGCCGCCGACATCTGGATCCGGCGACCCTACCGCTGGAATGTCTTTGTGGAAGACCGGCTCGACCTGGGCGACCTGATCGTCGTGGGGGGACTTCGCTACGACCGGTACAATTCCAACGGCCGGGCGCCGGTCTGGTTTGACAGCACCAGCGGCCGGTTCGAGTACTTCCCCCGGATTTCCACCAACCCCGATTTCCAGTTTGACAATCCTGATGCGGTGTTCCGGCCGTACCGCAGCCACGGGTACCTGAGTCCTCATATCCAGGTCTCATTCCCGGTAACCTCCAGCACCAATTTCCGCTTCTCCTACGCGCACCAGGTCCAGGTGCCCGATTTCGCCGCCATCCTGCGGCGCGCCAATACCGACTTCAGCTTGTCCCAGGGGCTCTATGGCAGCGACCTGGATTTTACCAGGACCATCACCTTCGAGTTCGGGATTCGCCACTCCTTCGGGCCGGACATGGTGCTGGATATTGCCGCGTACAACAAGAACAAGCTCTCCGATGTGACCGGCCGAAGCATTCCGATCTACGACCCATTCGCGCGCACGCTCACCGAGGTGCAGCGGATGACTACGGCGGACTTCGGCATCATTCGGGGCGTGGATCTTCGCCTGGACCGACGGATCGGAAACTTGCTGAACGGGGTCCTCAGCTATACCTACCAGACGGCCAAGAACACGGGTGACGATCCGCTCAGCTATCTGAACCGCCAGTCGGTGCTGGTGAGCAATGCGACCGGGATCAACGTGCTCCCGCCCCAGGCGATTCTCACTACCCGGGACAGCCGGCCCCAGAACTTCGCCGGAGCGCTGGCGTTGCAGTTTCCTTCCGATTGGCAGCAGGGAAGGACGCTGGGATCCATACTGGGGGGAACCGGCCTGTACGCCGTGTTCCGCTATGCCAGTGGAACGGCCTATACCCGGTGTGCGCCGGTTCCGGGGAACGAGAGTTTCACCTCGTCTGGGGGCGGCTGCAGTTTCCAGGCGGGCCTGGGCGAATTCAACGGCGCCCGGCTTCCTGCGGTGAAGCAGTTCGATCTGCGGTTGACCCGCGGCTTCCGGGTGGGATCGATGGATGCCACCGTGTACCTCGATGCCCGGAACCTTCTCAACTTCCGGAACGTGCTCGAAGTGTTCTCGGCCTATCATGGCGTCGTCAGCCGGGTGGAGCGGAACAACAACTGGGCCGCCGACAGCAGTGGGTTCGCGGCCGAAGCCGAGGCATCCGGAGTGCTCGACACCCTGGGCCGCGTCGATCTTCGATTCGGGGGCGCGGTGGCGTCCGGCTGCGGCAACTGGGTCCGGGCCGATCTGTCGCCGGCGCCGCCCAACTGCGTGTATCTGATCCGGGCCGAGGAGCGTTACGGGAACGGGGATCACATCTTCGACGTGGCGGAGATGCGCCGCGCCTCGGATGCGCTCTACGAGGTGAACCGGGGCATTCAGACCTTCACCGACGCGCCCCGGAGGATGCGGGTCGGGATGGAGGTGAACTTCTAGTTCGCCCAGTTCACGATCGTAAAGCGTCCTACCCGGCGGGCGTTCCCCGCCTCGATATGATAGAAGTACACCCCGCTGGCGACCACCTGATTGTTGCGATTCCGCAGATCCCAGGTCTCCTCGCCGCCGAATGTGATGCTGTGGTGCTCGATCAACCGCAGCAGCACCCCGCTTGAGGAGTAGATCCGGATGATCGCGTCCTGGGGGAGGTTCACGAACTTCAACTGCTTGACGTCGGTGGTGACCTCGTACCCGCTGGTGACGTAGTACGGATCCGGCACCGTATGCACGTTGTCCAGGTTCTTGTCGGTCGGCGGATTCACCTGGTTGATCACGTCAAAGGTGAACCGCACATCCGCCCCCACCGCCGCCATGGTGCGGGTCTGCGGGAAGAAGACGTAGGGGCCATCGGCGCCCGCGGTGCAGGCGGCGCAGCCGTTGCCGCCCCCGCGAATCGCCCCGATGTAGTCCCGCATCGACCACACCGTGCCGGCCGCGGGCACCGTCCCACCAGTCAACTCGATGGTGAAGAGGTGGCCGGGCACGTAGAGCACGAACCCGTTGTTGGCTGCCACGAACCCGCAGCCGCCCACGCCCGCGGTACAGCCGGCCTTCGCGTTGGTGGTCGGTCCCGACCACAGCACGATCGGGCCTGGTAGCACCGTATTGCTGAGTACGTAGGTCAATCCGGTGCAGCCCACCTGGCCGGCCGTCGCCCCGAAGCTGGGGAACGGCGGGACGCAGCCAATGTCATTGACCGTCAACTCGGCCCGGCCGTCGTACGATCCGGCAAACGGCTGGGCCGCCGCCTGGTTCAGCACGCCCCAGCTGGCACCTTCCCGCATATCGGTATCGAACGGCACCACGACGTTGTTACTGATGTCGATGACCGAATCGATCACCCCGCCGGCACCCCAGTACAGGTTGTAATCGGCACCGCGGGTGGCACCCCCGATCGCCCCTTCCACGTCGCGCCAGACATTGGGCGTCGTCACATACGACTTCACCTCGAAGAGCGTCGTCACCCCGGTCAGGGCACCGGCGTTGTTGTAGCAGGTGACGAAATTGGTCGTGTTGTTCTGGGCGGCGCAGGCATTGGGATTCGCCTGGGTCTCGTTGGTCGTCGGCGATGGGCCGTCGAACCAGCGCGCCCCGTTGTAGTCACAGCCCGCTCCGCCGCTAAACCCGGTGGCCGAATTCACGCAGCCGCGGCCGAAGGAGTTGGTGTAGTAGTTCCCCTCGAGCGTCACGTCCAGCTTGCCCGCCAGGGTAAAGGTGCTGTCGCCGCCGAACCGGGACGCCAAGGCATTGTCCGGCGAGATGGCCGTGAAGGAGTAGGAGAAGTGCTTTTCGGTATTGTCGACTTCCTGCACCAGCGGGATCTGCAGCAC
>JBDTTZ010000274.1:0-4645 GCA_040008015.1 Gemmatimonadota bacterium | reverse complement strand
TGTCGCTGGGCACCCCGCACTACATGAGCCCGGAACAGGCCACGGCGGACAAGCAGATCACCGCGAGGTCGGACGTCTACAGCCTCGCCAGCGTGCTCTACGAAATGCTGACCGGTTCCCCACCCCACCTCGGCGGATCGGCCCAGCAGATCATCATGAAGATCGTGACCGAGACGCCGGCGCCGGCCACGCAGCTGCGCCGATCGGTACCCCCGAACGTCTCCATGGCGGTGGCCAAGGCGCTGGAGAAGCTTCCGGCCGACCGGTTCGACAGCGCCAGGGCCTTCGCCGAGGCGCTGAACGATCGGGGGTTCACGGTCGCCGGCACGGCTGCCACCGCGGCCGCGCGGCACGCCGGACGCGCCTGGCTCGGCGATCCTCGCACCCTCGTCACGCTCGCCGTCGGGGCCGCCGCCGTCCTGGTCGTGGCCACGACCCGCGGACGTTCCGAGCGGGCAGGAACGCCGATCGAGTACGACATCGGCCTCCCCGACTCAGCCGGCATGATGACGCCGACCCATGACGTCGGCTTCGCCGTCTCGCCGGGCGGCGACTTCGTCGTGTACGAGACGGTGCGGCAGGGCCGGAGCGAGCTCTGGTATCGCTCGCTGCTCGATGCCACCGTGCGGCGGATCCCCGGCACCGATGACGGAACCCAGCCGGCGATTTCGCCCGACGGCACCCGCATCGCGTTCTTCCGCCAGACGGAGGGCGGATGGACCGTCGAGGTCATCCCGGTCGAAGGCGGCACCGCGACCGTGATTGGCCGCGGCGTCGGCGTCCTGCGGCGGCTGCAATGGCCCACCGGAGGACGGATCCTGGCGATCGACAGCGTCAGCTCGGTGGCCCGCTGGATGGATCCCGAGCGGGGACCGGTGTCCTCGATCCCGATTCGATACTGCGAAAGCCAGGCGCTGATGCCGGGAGGAGACCGTCTGCTCTGTGGCGGCGGTGTGGCGAAATGGGCCTACCAGGTCGCCATCGGGGACACCGCGTTCGAGCGGCGGCTCTGGCGCGCGGATGACAGCAACCGGGTGTTCGGTTCATCGTTCCGGGTCGTGGAGGGGCGCTACCTGACCTACAGCTCCATCGGCGGTGATCTGCTCGCGGCACCGGTGGACCTCGAGACCGGCCGGGTGGGTCGAGCCGTGCGGATGGCGAGTGGGCTCGGACTCGCCAGTTTCACCGGGGATGGGAGTTATGCCATCGCCGCGTCCGGTACCCTGGTGTACGCCCAGGGGGACAACCGGTCGGTCGGGCACCTGGTTCACCTGAGCGCTGCGGGCATCGACACGCTGCCGGTCGGCCGAGAAGCGTTCCTCACCTTCGAGTACCGCCGCGACGGGCATCGCCTCGCCGCGATAGTCGAGGGACTCGAGGGCATGGAGCTCAGGATCTACGACCTCTCGTCGGGCCGATACCGGACCTGGATCCGGGGGCCGACCCTGACCCACGCGGTATGGAGTCCGGATGGCGACCGGTTGGCGTTCGGGAGAAGCGACTCGGTCTTTATCGGCTCACCGGACCGGCCCGATGCGCCGGAGTTCCTGGTCTACATTCCGACCTTCGAAGCGTTGCAGTGGACGCCTGACAACCGACTCTTCGGAATCCGGTGGGTTCCGAACGCCGCGGTGGAGCTCAGACTCGACCGGCGGCCGGTCACCGTCAACTCGCTCTTTTCCGACACCGGCTTTCCCTTGCCGTCGGCCGACGGGCACTGGATCGCCTACACCAACAAAGCCTACACCGAGGCCTGGATCGAGCCGCTCCCGCGCGACGGCCGCCGTTTCCTGGCGGCGTCAGGCAACCTGGAAGACGTCCAGTGGTTGTCGCCGTCCGAGTTGGGCGTCCCGATCACAGACGGATCGCGGACCTGGATCGAGCGGGTCACGGTGGATCCCAGGGCGAATCCGCCGGTCAGCAACCAGGGCCCGTGGGCCGACGCGCCGCAGTTTCGAGACACCAATGGACCTTCCTTCGCGACGGCGCCCGGCGGTGGCGTCATCTACCTGCGCGGCGCCGCCGGCAGGCCGGCGACGTACCTGCGCGTGGTGCCGCACTGGGTGGACCGGATGAAGCAGGCCGTGGACGAAGCCAATCGCTGAGCGGGGGCGGGCCCGTTCGCGTCATAGGCGGCGGAGTGCGGGCCGTCTACAATAGCACAATCGTCACGCCCTCATTCCCCTGTCCTAGATCCTGATCCCGCCTCAGCTCCGGACAGGAATCCAGGATCCCCCGCGTCACCGGTTCGAACGGATCCCACCGCTCCCCCGCCACGAAGGACCGAATCACCCCCTCCTTGAACCGCAGATTCAGGGATTTTCGGAGCGCCACCCGCAGCGCGCCACCCTGCCCGGTCGAGCCGTATCCGTGGATCAGTTTGATCGCCTTGTAGCCCTTGGCCTTGGCGCTCTGGATCTCCTGGATCAGCCGGCGGCGGGCCTCGTCGACGGTCGGCATCGAGGCCTTGATGTTGAGCACGAGAACGGTGGGCATGTGGGTAAGTGGGCCAGTGGGACCAGGCGGTCGAGGCGGTCAAAAGCGGTCGGGGCGGTCCCGCCCGGAGAGCCACCTGGGTAAAAGATAGGCGACGAAGGCGCGCACAGCGTGCGCGCGGATAGCCGTCCAGCCGGCGAAGCCGTCTTCTTCCCCCTCGCGCTGTCATTGCGAGCGAGCGCCATGCGCGAGCGAAGCAATCTGGTGGCTTCTCATGGGATTTGAGCTTGAGATCCCTCGCTATCGCTCGGGATGACATGCAGTTGTACCCCTGCACCCTGCACCCTGCACTCTGCACCTTTTTAGAGCATCCCCGCGAAGCGGCCTGATTTTCATCCGGCACGATGTAGGGGCGCACTGCTTGCGCCCGTCCCACCTTCTCCATTCCGGCCCGAAGGGCCGCCTGACTTAAAAGCGACGCGATGGTAGCGCCGGCCTCTGGCCGGCGAGATCGGATGCCGGGGTGATTTCTCCTGTGCGTGCGGCACGGCATGATGATTTTGTGATCACCGTTTCCCGGGGCTATCGCCCCGGGCTAAAATATCGCGAACCCTCCGGGTCGCTCTCACGGTAGCGGTTCCCCCTTCCCCACCGGCTCCCCTCTCCGCGACGGCGGGGCAGCAAGAGGCCCTGCCCATCCGCCCACCAGCTTACGCGTGGTCCACCGCCGCCATCACCCCGGACTCCCGGGCGCAGTGGGCGCAGCAAAAGAAGGCGCCGCTGGCCTCGATGCCATGCCCGATGATCCGGCACCCGCAATGCTCGCAGGCCGGCGCGAGTGACTGAATGGCGCATTCGAAGCTGTCGAAGACGTGCCGCTTACCTGCCATTACCACCTCAAAGCTGCGCTGGTAATCGTTTCCGCAAAGTTCACATTTCGCCATGATTGTCTCCACTGGTCGAGGGTCTGGAGGCACATAAGGGGATTCGGCCGGGAGGAGCGGTGACTGCAGTCACACGGCTCGTGATGAACGAGAGCCGTATCGGAATGACCGCGGGCGAGTGCCCCCCTTCCCCTCACGGCTCCCCTCTCCAGCGGCCCCCCTCTCCATTCATGGAGAGGGGTAAGGGGGTGAGGTGGGGGAAGGGGGCCAGGGGGTTAGGGCTGACGGCGTGAAGGTGCGCACAGCGTGCGCGCGGATAGTCGTCCGGCCGGCGAAGCCGTCTTCCTTCCCCGCCCGCCGTCATTGCGAGCGAGCGCCATGCGCGAGCGAAGCAATCCCGGGCGCCCACGACGCGAGAGCCGACAGTCCTCACCTGGTTACGCGAAGATTGCTTCGCTCGCTAACGCTCGCTCGCAATGACTTCGGTGTGGTTGGAGAGTCGGCTTCGCCGGGGGTGACCCCGCCAGCCACCTCGGCCGGTCTTTGAGGTCACAGACTGTGACCTCAAAGCAACATGGAAAGTGGCTGCGGACCTACGTTTGCGGTTCCAAGTGCCGAACTGCTTCTCGCCAGACCTCGGGCCGGCCCAGGCGGACCGCCTCAAGCACCCCGACATTCTCCAGCAGGAGCCCGAGCAGATTGATCCGATCCTCGTCGGACCAGAACAGCTTCCCCTTGTACATCTCGAATTTCTCTGGGGTCAGCTCGTAGCGGCCCGACGCTTCGCTGGCATCCCAAGCTCGACCTTCCAGACGGATATCCCACGTCATCGTTGGCATGGCTCCTCCCAGTGCTGGGGTGATTTCCCGTGCCTGCGTGCTCCCTCACCAGCCTGATTGAATTCTCCTGACACTCGGCTCGGCTGGGCTTGGTTGTCAAGGGATCGGTTGCTGCGTTATTCGGCTCCGTCGCGCGGGATTCTGATACCAATTCTCCGCTCCCAGGATCCTGTCGTGACCGATCACGCAGGAGGTGAGCTATGAAACCTGGTTGCTGCTATGTCGGATCTGACATATATTGCCAATGCCGCCAATCGATAAACGGTTCTAAAGTTCCTTGGGTTCGCTTGCGATTCGAGCTTGAGATCCCTCGCTGCGCTCGGGATGACAACTTCTGATGGGCACTCTGCCCATCTGCCCGCTGATCACGCAACAGGGGAAACCCAATGAAACCGGTCAAGCAAGCCAGACTCGAGGCGAAGGGATGGAAAGTTGGTTCCGCTCGAGAGTTCGTGGGCCTCACGGCCGAGGAATCGGCATTGATAG
>JBDTTZ010000273.1:0-7071 GCA_040008015.1 Gemmatimonadota bacterium | reverse complement strand
GCGCCGCTGGCTACCTGGTGCTGGATGTACTGGATGCTCTCGTAGGCGTGATCGGGAGAAGGGGAGTAGAAGGTCGCCAGAATGACGCCGGTCACGACTTGAACCACGAAGACCGCCGCGGTCGCGCTCCCCAGGGTATGCCACCAGGTGAGGCGATCGGGGACCGCGCGATCCAGCAACGCATGCCGGGCCGAGGTCAGGTCCAGCCGCTCGTCGAGCCAGCGGTGAATGCGTCCCATGATGATCCTTTCTAGCCGACCGGAATCTTCTCAGGAATACCCTCCCGAAAGTCCCGATAGGCGACGTAAAGGATGCCGCCCTCGACCTTGACGTCGAGGACGTCCAGGGGACGCGGTGGTGGACCGCCAAGGACAGCACCGGTCTTCAGGTCGAAGAGGCCATGGTGACACGGGCAGTCAAAGATCCCGCGATCTTTCGCGAAGGCGTAACCGCAGCCGAGATGGGTACACCGGCCGTTGTAGACGGTGAACTTCTCCCCATCATCAGTGTAGATCCATACGCCGCGAAGGGCGCGGGTCTCGACCCAGGCGTCGTTGATCGTTTCCGAAAAGTCGAATCGGATCGGCACGCCGGTCTCAATCTGGTCGGCCTCGCCGAGCTTGATCCAGCGCGCGGTCTGGGGGCGGCGGAAGGCGGGTGAGATGAACGCACGAATGCCCGGAATCCCGACCAGGGCGCCCATCAGCAGGGAGCCCAGTGCGGTGACCCATTTGAGGAAGGTCCGCCTTACCGTCACAATGTCCTCTTCATGAGAGCGTTGGCCGCAGGGAGTGGCCGCTCCCGCAAATCTAGTCCTTCCGGATAATCATGGCCTGAAGCGGAAATGAAAATCTCTTCATGGTACCGCTGAACCCCAAGGAGAGGTCGGCACCGATGTACTTTACGATCTATCATTTTTCCGCCGGAGAAAAACAGCGCCAAGGATGACAAGTGCGAGGAGAATGATCCCCAGACCCCATCCGTAACCCATTCCCCACCCGTGATCGGTACCCATCATTCTACCGTCCTGACCACTGCCCATCTGGACGGATAACGTCGTTGCTGTCAATACAATGGCTGCCGTTGTCGTTACGAGTAGCCTTCTCAATTGTACCCCTAGTTGGGATCTAACCTAAAGAGCATAGCATCGAAGTCTCCTTTGCGGCGTGAGCGGAATCACTCAGGTGTCACGAGTCATCCCATGCCAGCTCACCGGCGGATGGGAATTGCGCCAGCCCAAAAAAGGCTGGCGCACTGTTGAGGTCAAAGCTCAGTGGCGGCGTTTCGCACTAGTTCGGAGTTGGAAAAGTCTGGAGATAACTCAGGACCTTGCTGCTCTCATCCGCCGTCAGGAGCCGAACTTTCATCCGCTCCATATTGCGTTCCATCCGCATCACGACAGAAAGCCAGTCACGACCATGAAGCTGTGGACTCGGCATTGGTAGTGGAGCCTGAAGGATCGCGGGCTGAAGGGACCTTCACACCTTCTTCAGCCAAAATTGTGTGGGCACGAGCTATCCTGGAACCGTCCAGCTGATGCATTATGGACCCGTCGTACTCGGTTCAACGTTCTGGTGATCCCGATGCACGGAATTGAAGGTTCAACTCGTGAGGTTATCCATATGCAAAATCTCCTGATCGGCCTGACGCTCGCGGCAGCATTGGCGCGAGTACCCTCGCTGCAAGGCCAGGAACATCCTGCGATGCTCAACCACAACAGCGTTGCGGCGGTGACTCGCGTGCTGGAGAACGGCCCAACTCTCCGGCTCACGCCCGCCCAGGTCGTGACCCTGACGGAGCTGCGCTCGCGGTTCACCAGGGAACAGACTCGACTGGTAAGAGTGGGTTGGCTCGGCGGTCCTGGAAAGGTGGCGGTCCCGCGGTATCAGCGGGTTCTGGTGGCCCCTCGCCCGGACCACTATGCACTGGTAACGGTACGAACCTCAATCGCCGGGTTTGACCGGGTGCCCGGGAAGGCGGTTCCCCGGCTGAATCGTGCTCGGGTCATCAGCCTGGTTCAGCGCCCGTGTCCCTTCACCTTCCTTGCCTCGGAGCAGATTGCCAAGGTCCACGATCTCCTGACGCAGATGTAGCATTGGCGGATCGGAATCGCGCCAGTCCCGAAGGGGGCTGGCGTTTTTTTGTGACCGGCCTCCAGTGGGTGGTGTTCCCCCGGCCGGGCTTTTGGGGTGGCCTGCTGCATGTCGCGTGTTTTTCGGGTTACGAGCCCACGCCCATCGGGCGCGATATTCCCCAATAGGGGGCGGAGGCCTCATCGGTGGTGTTCCACCACCAGTGTCGTTCAATTTCAGGCATTGGACGCGCTCATCCCGAGTCAGGTGGCGGCTTTCTATGGCCAAATACTGGTGGCAATGCACCTCGTGCGGGGACACCACCGCCTGGCTGGCGACCTGCGACTCCCGCAGCATCGCCGCATTTATCTGGGATGAATTGGCGCCCAGTGGCTGGGACCAGGGCCTGCTGCGCCGCAGGTGCAAGTGCAATCGCCGTTCGCTGCGCATCACGTACCGGTTCCGGCGCGGCGATCCAGAACGGATCAGTGTAAGGCATATCGTGGGCTTTGGCCCGGATGGCGAGGTTCTCCGGATGTTGTGGGATACCTTCAGGCATGCCAGTCCCCGGCGGCACTGGATTGATTTCAAGTACCAAAGGGGACGCAGCCCCTGGGGTCTCAGCAAACGGTTGGTTCTGGAGAAGCCGCAACTTGTTCGCCTGCTGCGAGCATACCAGCGCGCGACCAGCCGGCCAATCGCCTGAACGACTTCATCCCCGGGCTGATGCTTGTCGTACGGTTCTCCGCCGACCTGGTCGGGGCGGTCGCGCCGCGGGAACGCCTGAAGGCCTTCTACGATTCAACCGATTGACCGCTGCGATCCAAGGACGATCGATGACCATCACATCCATCAATCCGACCACGGATGAAGTCCTCGAAACGCTCGAGGAGACCTCTCCGTCTCGGGTCGACCAGATCCTGACCCAGGCCCAGGCCGCGTTTCACGACTGGCGCGAGCGCCGCTTCAGTGAGCGGGCCTACCTGATGAAAAAGGCCGGCAAGCTGCTCCGGGAAGGAAAGGCACGCTTCGCCCGCACCATGGCGCTGGAAATGGGCAAACCGATTGCCCAGGGAGAAGCCGAAGCGGAGAAATGCGCCTGGGTATGCGACTACTATGCCGAGCATGCGGAAGCATTCCTCGCCGAGCAGCCGCGGGAGACCGATGCCTCGCGCAGCTTCGTCCGCTTCGATCCGCTGGGGCCAGTGCTCGCCGTGATGCCATGGAACTTTCCTTACTGGCAGGTCTTCCGCTTCGCCGCCCCTTCGCTGATGGCGGGGAACACCGGTTTGCTCAAGCACGCGTCCAACGTGCCCCGCTGCGCGCTGGATATCGAATCCATCTTCCTCGAGGCGGGCTTTCCGGAGGGAGTTTTTCGCACCCTGCTGATCGGTTCCGGCGCCGTGGCGCCGGTGATTGCCGACGGGCGAGTAGCGGCGGTGACGCTGACCGGCAGCGAGGCGGCGGGGATCAAGGTCGCGGAGCAGGCCGGTCACCATCTCAAGAAGACCGTCCTGGAACTGGGCGGCAGCGATCCATTCATCGTGCTGGAAGATGCCGACGTGGACCTCGCGGCATCCACCGCCGCCGATGCCCGGCTCATCAACAGCGGCCAGAGCTGCATCGCCGCCAAGCGATTCATCGTGGTTGCCTCCGTCCTGGACCGCTTCATCGCGGGCTTTGTCAAAGCCATGTCCAGGGCGGTGGTCGGCGATCCCCTGGATCCACAGACCACCGTCGGTCCCCAGGCCCGCGGAGACCTCCGCGATTCGTTGCACGCCCAGGTCGAGGCATCGGTAGCGAAGGGGGCCGAGCTCATGCTGGGGGGCAAGGTGCCCCAGGGCAAAGGCGCATTCTATCCCCCTACCGTGCTGACCGCCGTGCAACCGGGAATGGCCGGGTTCGATGAGGAGACGTTCGGGCCGGCCGGGGCCGTCATCCCGGCGAAGGATGAGGCCGACGCGATCCGGCTGGCGAATCTCTCGCGCTACGGGTTAGGCGCGTCGCTGTGGACCAACGACCTGAGGCGGGGCGAGCGGCTGGCCGCCCGGATTGAAGCCGGAGCCGTCTTCATCAACGGGATGGTCAAGTCGGATCCCCGGCTTCCTTTCGGCGGGATCAAGCACTCCGGCTACGGCCGTGAGCTGTCGGAGTATGGAATCCGGGAGTTCGTCAACATCAAAAGCGTGTGGATGCAGGATAGTAAAACGGTTGGACGGTAGGACGGGACGCAGCCGAAGCTGTCATTCCGAGCGGAGCGAGGAATCTTGCGCGTATTGAGAAGATCCCTCGTTGCACTCGGGATGACAGCCTCTGAGTTTCTACCGTCCTACCGTCCTACCGTCCTACCGTCCTACCGTCCTACCGTCCTATCGTCCTACCGTCCTACTCAGCCATGAGTGCCAGCAACCTGACTCGCAGGGTGGCGATGAGCCCGGCCTGGCTGGGATCGCTTGCCAGGTTGGTCAGCTGGAAGGGATCGCTCTGGAGATCGTACAGCTCGCGCTCGCCCGACGCGAGTTCCGAATACACAAAGCGATCCGTCCGCACCGCGGAAAAGGTGCCCACCTGGAGCACCTGGGCCAGCACTTCGAACAACAGGTCTTGTCGCCACGGGGCGCCCGGATTCTGCCACAGGGGAACCAGGTTCACTCCGTTCACCTTGCCCGGCGGACTGATGCCGGCGAGGCGGGCGATGGTGGGCGCGAGATCCATCAGCGCGACAATGTGGCCGTCCTGGCGCGGAGCGATGCCGGGTCCCCGTACGATCAGCGGCACCCGGATACACTCCTCGTAGACACAGTCCTTGCCGAAGAGCCGGTGTTCCCCCCAGGAAAACCCGTTGTCCGACGTAAAGATGATCACCGTGCGGTCCAGCCGGCCGGTCCGGGTCAGCGTCTGCAGCAACTGGTCCACCGCGCGGTCTACCGCCAGCAGGGTCTCGATCTGATGCTGGACGAAGAGATCCATCGTATCGCTCAGTTCCGGCGTCACGACAGGGATAGTCCGGACCCACACCGGCTTGTCGCTCATGTCGGCTTCGTTGTACGACGGTGGGCGCCAGGGTGGCAACCCGCTGAAGACTCCCTGGTCCTGCAGCGCCGGTATGGCGGGATTGTGCGGGGCGTAGGGAGCGAAGTAGAGAAACAGCGGCTGGCTGTCCGGAGTGCTTTCGATGAATGCTTGAGCCTCGCTGGACAGCACGTCGGTAGAGTAGTCCGTTGGGGCCGCGCCAAAGGGGACCTGGGTCGAGTCTTCCACCAGGACGTAGTTGTAGTAGTCGGTGACCTTGAAGGCGCGCCAGGTCGACCACCCGGGAGGCCGGTGCGGAAAAGGAAGCAGCTGGTCGTATGCGTTGAGGTATTTGCCGATCAGCGCAGTGCGATACCCGGCGTGCTGGAGCCAGGTCGCGACGGTTGAAGTATCCACAAACCGGGGAGCGCCACCCGCGGGTGGGACGTTACTCAGCACGCCATGATTGTGGGTATAGAGCCCGGTCAGGATGCTGGAGCGGCTGGGACAGCAGAGCGGCGTCGTCGCGAAAGCATTAGTGAATTCCACGCCCTGTGCCGCCAGCAGCGCCAGGGTGCGCGGCATGTAGGCCAGGGTATTGGGACGCTGATCGTCGGTCAGGATCAGGACGATGTTGAGGGGGCCCGGCGTCGTGTCAGGAGATGGTGCCTGGTCGTGGCAGGCGCTGCCCAGAGCGACGAAGAGAACAATGAGGCTGTGGCGATTGATCAAACTACCGCGCGGCTGGAGGAGGGGGTGGGCCTTTGAACATCACCATCGCCAGCGGCGGCAGCGTGATACTGAGGCTTTGAGGATGACCGTGTTGCGCGACCGGTGATGTCACCACAGCTCCCAGGTTTCCCTGGCCGCTCCCCCCGTAATGCTTCGCGTCGCTGTTGAGCACTTCCTGCCACTGGCCTTCGGCCGGGGCTCCTATCCGGAAGCCGGCGTACGGCACCGGGGTAAAGTTGCAGGCCGCGATCAGCATCGGGTCCGTGTCGTTGCCCAGTCGCAGCATCACCAGCGTGCTGTTCTTCGCGTCGTTGCAGTCAATCCAGCGGAATCCTTCGGGTTCGCAGTCGTGGACGTGCAGCGCTGGCTCAGCCCGGTACAGCACATTGAGGTCGCGCACCCAGCGCTGCACCCCCTGGTGCATCGGCTGCTTCAGCAGGTCCCACTGCAACGCGCTCTCGTGGTCCCACTCCCGCCACTGCCCGAACTCCCCACCCATGAAGAGGAGCTTTTTCCCCGGCTGCACGAACATGTAGCCGAACAGCAGGCGCAGGTTGGCGAATTTCCGCCACTCGTCCCCCGGCATCTTCCCCAGCAGCGAACCCTTCCCGTGCACCACTTCATCGTGAGAGAGCGGCAGCATGAAGTTTTCGGTGAACGCATAGATGCCGCGGAACGTCATCTCGTTGTGGTGATACAGGCGGTGAACCGGGTCCCGCGCCATGTAGCGCAAGGTATCATGCATCCACCCCATGTCCCACTTGAGGCCGAATCCCAGGCCCCCAAGGTAGGTCGGCTTGGAGACCATGGGCCATGCGGTGGATTCCTCCGCTATGGTCATGACGCCGGGCCAGTTGCCGTACACCTCTTCGTTGAACCGGCGGAGGAACGCCACCGCCTCGATGTTCTCCCGCCCGCCATAGCGATTGGGGATCCACTCGCCTTCCTTGCGGGAGTAGTCGAGGTACAGCATCGAGGCCACCGCGTCCACCCGGAGGCCGTCGGCATGGTACCGGTCCAGCCAGAACACCGCGTTGCTGATCAGGAAGCTGCGGACCTCGTGCCGCCCGTAGTTGAAGATGAAGCTGCTCCAGTCGGGATGAAATCCCTGGCGCGGGTCGCCATGCTCGAAGAGATGGGTGCCGTCGAAGTAGCCGAGGCCGTGCTCGTCGGTCGGAAAGTGGGAGGGAACCCAGTCGAGGATGACGCCGATGCCCTTCTGGTGCAGGTAGTCGATGAGGTACATCAGGTCCTG